>CAMYOI010000185.1 GCA_947259955.1 uncultured Gammaproteobacteria bacterium | reverse complement strand
AGTCGAATCGAAGCCGATCGGCCTCGACTAACGAACCCTTCTGTTCCACATGCCGCCCGAGAACCGCTTTCAGGGCCGCATGCAGTAAGTGAGTCGCCGAATGGTTCCGCATGGTTTTTTCCCGGGTCGGGGATTCCACTTCCGTGGTGACCTGGTCATTGACCGCCAGATTGTTTCCGCTGATCAGGCGACCAAAATGTCCAATGACCCCGCTTCCAAGCTTTTGGGTGTCGCGAACCTCGAATACGGCGTCACCGGATCGCAACAGGCCGGCATCGCCGACCTGACCGCCGCTTTCCGCATAGAACGGGCTTTGATCCAGCACGATGATCGCCTCGTCGTCCGAACCTATCGAGTCGACGACGCTGCCGTCCCGCGAGATCGCCGTGACCGATGCGCCGCCCGAGGTGGTCTCGTAGCCCGTAAATACCGTCTCACTGCCGCTCAGCAGTGCCGGATCGATAAGGCTGCCCGTCTTGAAGCGGCTCGCCGCACGCGCTTGTGCCCTTTGCCCTTCCATCGCGCGCTCGAATCCGGCCATGTCGACTTCCAGGCCGCGCTCACGCCCGACATCAGCCGTTAGGTCGATCGGAAACCCGTAAGTATCATACAACCTGAACGCCAGCTCTCCGGGTATTTCGCTACCCGCGACCTTGCCGATTTCCTGTTCGAATATGCGCATACCCTGTTCCAGGGTTTCCGCGAACCGCTCCTCTTCCTCCCGCAGCGTACTGGTAACCCGCGATTCCGCCTGCACGAGTTCCGGGTAGGCGGCCCCCATTTCGGCAACGAGGGGGGCAACCATCTTGTGGAAAAAAGGTGTTCGCCCGCCCAGGCCATAGCCGTGGCGAATAGCGCGGCGGATAATACGCCTCAGCACGTATCCCCGACCCTCGTTGGCGGGCACCACGCCGTCCACGATCAGAAAGGCGGTGGAGCGGATATGATCGGCGAGTACGCGGAGCGATTTGTCCTCCCGGTCCCGAGCGCCGGTGATCTGCTGCGCGGCATCGATCAAATTGCGGAACAGGTCGATATCGTAGTTCGAATGTACGCCTTGCAGGACCGCGGCCAGGCGCTCCAGGCCCATACCGGTATCTACCGACGGTTTTGGCAGCGGCGACATGTTGCCGCCTTCGTCCCGATTGAACTGCATGAATACCAGGTTCCAGATCTCGACGTAGCGGTCTCCATCCTCGTCGGGACTTCCCGGCGGGCCGCCTTCGACCTCGCGCCCATGATCGTAGAAAATCTCGCTGCACGGACCGCAAGGACCGGTGTCGCCCATCGCCCAGAAATTCGCGTGGGCCCCGATACGCCCAAATCGACCGGGATCGACGCCAATTTCGTTCAACCAGATGTCCGCCGCTTCGTCGTCGTCCTCATAAACCGTTACCCACAGCTTTTCCACGGGCAGATTCACCTGCTCTGTCAGGAAATCCCAGGCAAACCGGATGGCTTCACGTTTGAAGTACTCCCCGAAACTGAAATTCCCCAGCATTTCGAAGAACGTGTGGTGCCTGGCCGTGTATCCCACGTTTTCGAGGTCGTTGTGCTTGCCGCCCGCGCGAACACAGCGCTGAGACGTCGTGGCCCGGCTGTAGGGACGCTTGTCCAGCCCGAGGAACACGTCCTTGAACTGGACCATCCCGGCGTTGGTAAACAGAAGGGTTGGGTCATTTTGCGGAACGAGAGGGCTGCTCGGGACACGTTGGTGCCCGTTGTCTTCGAAATACTTCAGAAAACGCTCTCGAATCTCCGTTGTCTTCATGCTGATTCCTTATTCGACACTACTTTTTTGATCTGTTCTGTGGTAAATCCACGACTCTGCAGGAATCTTGCCTGCTTAGCCCACTCTTTGTAGTTGGCCGGCGCCGAGTCGAACTTGCGGGCCCACACTTCTCCCAAAATAGTCTCCCAGACACCGTCAGCCGGATCGAGATAGCGTTCGATCAGCGCGCCCGATACCCCTCTGTTTTTCAGTGCGTGGCGAATCTTAACCGGCCCGTCACCTCGTTCCATGCGGCTGCGGACGTAGACCTCAGCAAAGCGTTCGTCAGACAGGTAATCTTCGCGCTTGAGGTTCTCGATCACCTCCAGCACGGCGCCCGCTTCCTCTTCACCACGGGGAAGCTTGTTCCTGAGTTCGAGTTCGGTGTGTTCGCGGCGCGAAAGTAGTTTGAGGGCCCGGCTCCAGATTTCCTGATAGGATGAATTATCCTGTTCCAAGCCTACCCTTTGGCGCTCTCAGCTACCATGCTTTCTTCCGCTCCATCAGCCTTTCCACCACCCGTGGAAATTCCGTGCGCTTCACGTACCTGCGATTCGATCCGCTCGGCCATGTCAACGTTGGATTTGAGGAACTCACGCACGTTGTCGCGGCCCTGCCCGATTCGGTCACCCTGGTAGCTGTACCAGGCGCCGGATTTTTCGACCGCGCCGGCGTCGACTCCCAGATCAATCAATTCGCCTTCCTTGGAAATCCCTTCGTTGTAGAGTATATCGAATTCGCACTTCCTGAACGGAGGCGCCACCTTGTTTTTGACCACCTTAACCCGGGTCTGGTTGCCAAGGACTTCATCGCCTTTCTTGATGGCGCCGATCCTGCGAATATCCAGCCGCACAGATGAATAGAACTTGAGCGCGTTACCGCCGGTGGTGGTCTCGGGGTTGCCGAACATGACGCCGATCTTCATCCTGATCTGATTGATGAAGATCACCAGACAGCCGGATCGCTTGATGTTTGCAGTCAGCTTGCGCAACGCCTGAGACATCAGCCGTGCCTGCAGACCGACATGCGTGTCGCCCATCTCGCCTTCGATCTCCGCCTTCGGAGTCAGCGCCGCCACCGAATCGATCACCACCACATCCACCGCCGCGGAGCGTACGAGCATATCCGTGATCTCCAGCGCCTGCTCGCCGGTGTCCGGCTGTGACACCAGCAGATCGTCGACATTGACCCCCAACCGCGCCGCGTAGGCCGGGTCGAGCGCGTGTTCCGCATCGATAAAGGCCGCGGTGCCCCCTACCTTCTGGGCCTGAGCGATAACCGACAAAGTGAGCGTTGTCTTACCCGAGGACTCCGGTCCATAGACTTCCACGACGCGGCCCCGGGGCAGCCCGCCGACGCCAAGCGCGATATCCAGACCGAGCGAACCGGTCGAAACGACGCTGATGTCAGCGGATATATCCGCCTCGCCCATGCGCATCACCGAACCCTTGCCGAATTGCCGTTCGATTTGGCCTAGGGCCGCTTGCAGTGCTTTCTGTTTGTTTTCGTCCACGTTTACATGTCTCCAGTCAGTTCTGATCCAGGACGCTCTACCGCCAAAAAGGCAGATCCATCCACCCTTTTACAACCTGTCGATTATTTCACATCCCCCGGGGTTGACCAATGTTTTACGATGGAATATTGGGATCCCTCAGGGGTCAGCTCCGATGTGGCCAGCGTGTAATCACCGATCGTCCACTCCATGGCATCCAGCTTGACCCGGGGGCGCTTGCGCGCCCTGCGCAGCAGGGTCAGATGCGGCACAAACGGTCTGTTGTCGACACGAAATCCCACACGACGCAGCGAATACCGGAGTTGCTCCACGAAATGAACGAATTCCGGGTCGGGGATCCTGGCACCGGCCCACACGATGCCCCCGTTTTTGAAGAAACCAATGCGGTCCAGGGTCAGCGTGAAGCTTTCCGGGAGCGCTGGACAACATGCCTCCGCGGCCGCCCGCTGCGCCGCCACGAGATTCCCAAGAAACGCCAGCGTAATGTGAATATTTTTTCTCGGTATCTTGCGCCCGCCGGCGCTATTCTGGATCGAGCCGGACAGCTCCTCCAGGCGCCGGGCGATTCCCGGCCCCGGCCAGCAGGCAATAAAACAGCGTGTCGTGGGCTCCCCCGGCATGTCCTCTCGAAATATGCGGGCTAGAGCCGATCGTTCAGACCGGCGACGGCATGCAACACGGTCGCCCAGCGGATATCCCGCCGGTCACCTGGAAACAGAAGCGTTTCCACGTCGGGACTCGTCATGCCGGGTACTAGCCAGCCGAATACCGCGGTCCCCACAGGTTTTTCAGCGGTCCCGCCGTCCGGTCCGGCAATACCCGTAACCGCAACCGCGACATCCGCACCGCTTTTTGCCACCGCACCAGCCGCCATTGCCACTGCCACCTCCTCGCTGACGGCGCCGAACCGCTCGATCACGTTGGCGTCGATCCCGAGAAGCCGGCGCTTCGAATCGTTGCTATACGTCACGAAGCCGCAGTCGAACCAGGCCGAGCTGCCGGCAACGGACGTCAAAGTTTGAGCAATCCAGCCGCCGGTGCAGGACTCGGCCGTTGTGCACATCACACGCGCCTGCTGTAACTTATCAGCCAGCGCAAGCACCTGAAGTTCGATGTCGCCGTCGAGTCCATTAGTCACTTGGTAAATTCCCCATGTTTCCGGCATTTCGCTGACGCACGGCCTCGAACAGTCCGATACCCACCGCCACGGACACATTGAGGCTCTCGATTTTTCCACCCAGCGGTATATGCCCGACTCTGTCGCAGCTTTCCCGTGTAAGACGTTTCAATCCCTTGCCCTCGGATCCGAACACCATGGCCAGGGGTCCTGACAGATCGATCTCGTATATCGAGTGGTCAGCGTCTCCCGCGGCTCCGATCACCCAGATCCCATAGTCGTTCTGGAGGCGCTTCAATACGCGTACCAAATTGGAAACCCGGGCGATTGGAATCAGTTCCGCGGCGCCGGCCGACACCTGGCGAACGACCGGCGTGATCCCACAGCTGTCATGTCGCGAAAGGATGACGATGTTCACACTTGCCGCTTCCGCTGTTCGCAGACATGCCCCGAGATTTCGTGGATCCTGCACGTTATCCAGAACACATAGGAAGGGGCTGGCGCATTCCGCAAGCCGGCTGAACACACCGCTGTCGTCCAGGACGGGCAGCTTCCGCACCTCGGCGACCAGGCCCTGATGGTGGGCGCCGTCACTGAGGACACCGAGTTTGTCGGCGGCAACGAACTCCGATGCCACTCCATGCGCTTCCAACCGGTGCAGAAGCTTTTGCATGCGGCCGTCCCGCCGCTTACGGTCCACGAACAAGCGCACAACGCGGTCGGGCGCCTGTTCTGCCAGGGTCTCGACCACGTTGAAGCCGTAAACGAATTCCCGGCTCATGGCATCAGCCGAGCTGTTTGCGCTTTTGACGGCGGCGTTTTCCCTTGCTGATTGCGGCAGACGGCTCCAGATCGATTTTGGTCTGGTCCAGATCGACCCGCACCACGCGGACTTTCATCTGGTCTCCTATCTGGAAACGCCTGCCCGAACGCTCTCCCGTAAGCCGGTGTCCGATGGGGTCGAAGTGAAAATAGTCTCGTCCCAGCGCCGTGATGTGGACCAATCCCTCGATCATGAACTCGTCGATCTCGACGAACAGGCCGAAATCGGTCACCGAGGTGACCGTACCCGGGAATTCATCGCCGACGTGGTCCAGCATGAACTCTGCCTTCAGCCATTGAATCACCTCTCTGGTGGCATCGTCAGCTCGCCGTTCCGTCATGGAACAGTGGTCCGCAACGTCGGAGATCAGATGTTTGTCGATCTCATCGTACTTCGCGGTTTTATTGTCCAGAACCTTCTTGATTTCGCGGTGGACGACCAGATCGGGATAACGGCGAATCGGCGAGGTAAAATGGGTATAGTGATCGAATCCGAGAGCAAAGTGCCCATTGTTATCCGCAGAATAAACCGCCTGCTTCATCGAGCGCAGCAATGCCGTCTGTACGATCCTGGCATAGGGTTTGCCGCTACACTGCTTGACAACATCCGCATAGTGTCCGGCGTCGGGTTTGGCCCCGCCGCTGATGGACAATCCGAATTCACCTAGAAAGCGCCGAAGATCCTCCAGCTTTGCCGGGTCGGGGCGGTCGTGCACTCGGAACATCCCCAGGGAACCTTCCCGCTGCAGCATCTTTGCCGCGCACACGTTGGCTGCCAGCATGCACTCCTCGATCAGGCTGTGCGCCGCATTCCGTCGCAACGATTCGATACGCAGGATCTTGCGTTCGTCATTGAACACGATGCGACTCTCGGGCAGATCGAAATCGACCGTACCTTCCCGCTCACGGCGACTCCGCAGGAGTCGCGTCAAGACGATCAGGGCTTCGAGCCTCGGCAACAGCTCCGGAAGACGAAACCCCTCGTTTTCGCCGTCGGAAGAGAGGGCAGCGGCGACCTCGGTATAGGTCAACCTGGCGCTGGAACGCATCACCCCCGGCCGGAAGCTGAAATCCCTGAGCTCACCGCGCTCATCGATCTGCATTTCGCACGCGAAGCAAAGCCGGTCCAGATCAGGCCTCAGCGAACACAGATCGTTGGACAGCGGCTCGGGCAGCATGGGAATGACGTAATCCGGGAAATATACGGAATTACCACGTTCGGATGCCGAATGATCCAACGGGCTTTCTGGAACCACGTAGTGGGAAACATCGGCGATGGCGACTATCAGTCGCCAGCCGTTCCCGTCCCGCTCGCAATACACCGCGTCATCAAAATCCCGTGCATCCTCACCGTCTATGGTCACCAGGGGCAGTTCACGAATATCCCAGCGCCCAACCAAAGATTGCTCGTCGAGGCTCGTTGACAGAGGTTCCAGGCATTTTTGGACCGCGCTGTTCCAGTCGTTGGGCAGATTGTGTTTTCGGATCGCGACCTCGATTTCCATACCCGGCGCCAGGTGCTCACCCAATACCTCGATCACACGACCTAGCGGTTGTGCCCGCATGCTGGGCTGGCGCATGATTTCGGCGACGACGATCTGCCCCGGTCTGGCGCCCAGGTAGTGCTCAGGAGGAATGAAGACATCCTGGGTTATGCGCACATCGTTGGGCTGGACGAAAGCAAGCCCGCGTTCGACCACGAACCGGCCGACAACGTTGAGCTGGGCGCTTTCCAGCACATCGAGGATGGATACTTCTTTCCTGCCCTTCCGGTCAATCCGGGCAACACGGGCAAGCACTCGATCGCCGTGCAATACCTTGCGCATCTCGGATGCCGGAATAAAGAGGTCGTTGCCACCGGCTTCCGGTGACATGAAGCCGAACCCCCGGGCATGTCCAATGACCCGTCCGCGAATCGCGTCAATTTTTTCAGGCAAACCATAGCGGCCCCTGCGATCGATCACCAGTTGGCCATCCTGCTGCATGCGCCGAAGACGGGCCAGGAACTGCTCCCGGTCCGGCCCTTTTTTCAGGCTGAACGACTGGAATAGCGCTCTATCGGTGACGGGCTTGTCGTGCTTGCGAAGAACCCTGAGAATCTCGGCACGGCGGGGAATTTTCGGGCTTTTGCTGGATACTGTCGTTGACATCAATTGAGCCGCTAGGTAGAGTTGCGCGCCTTCCAGAAATAATCCTCAC
>CAMYOI010000184.1:3022-10522 GCA_947259955.1 uncultured Gammaproteobacteria bacterium | reverse complement strand
GCCGCATCCAGTTCCGCCCAGCCCTCCGGCGTGGCAAAGAGCTGAAACGGCCGCAGGATACCGGGCTTTTCATCTACAAGAGGCTGCCAAGCGTTGCCCTCTAAGGCAATGCCTTGCAGGAAACCACTACACCATTCGTCGACGATGGTGTATGTCTTGCCCTCCACCTCCCGGATATAGAAGGATGGGCTGAATTTCTCGGGCGCAATTGCAAAGATCATGATCACCGAGCTGTAAAACCGCATGATGAGATTGACCACCCGCTCGAAGCGCTTGATGGCGGGAAATTCTGGCATCGGATCTCCTGGATCGCTGCCGAAAACGTGGGGCAGCCTGTGATGCATATCATTAGGCGAGCCACCTCCGCCGACCTGCACGTCGAACCGTTCCGGGCCGCCGTTGCGTTATACCCACGTTGCAAAGACTCCGATGAAACGGATACGCCGACTTTGATTCTGATCGGAGAAAAGGATTGGGTAAATGAATGCGTGCGCTACGAGGTTGGTCTACCGACACCAAATGACACAATCGTGAAGGTATTTCCAGGCGTGCATCATGCATTTGATCACGAGGGCATCGATAAGAGATTAAATGGTTTTACGTATCTTTATGACCCGAAGGCCGCGAAAGAAGCTATTCGAATGACACGTGAGTTCTTTAATAAATGGCTGTAAGTAAACCCTTACCTATCCGCGTGCATCCGTTGTCACACAAAGACAACCACTTTAGCCGGGCAAAGGGCGAATTTCAGCGTCGTACCGCAACTGGTGAGATAACACTGATGTTACGTACCGTTATTCTGGTGATGGTCGTGTTTCAAACCAATAATGCTGTGGCAATCGATGACGCCACGTCGACGTTCGAATTGGAGCGAATCATCGAGAAAAGGCTCGGCCTTTTTCAACATGTGCCGTGTAATGTCCCGCAGGGATTCTTGGTGCATGCTGACACCCGATGCCGGGTTAACATGCCACTAACGGACGAAGATCGCAGACGTGGCGTCATGAATCGAGTCATTGTCAATTTCGAACTCGTTTGCCGCACGCCAGAGGGTGACACACAGACCGACTACGTGCATGTCTATTATGAGCAACCGCAAAAAATCTGGAAGCCAGACGTCAAAAACGACGAGGATAGTGAGTTGATGCGGCGTACTTGTCGATGACGACCCGCTTGAACGTCCGCTTCGTCGTTGCAGTCCAGAGCAGACGCTCGCTCTAATCGTGTTGCTATGCAGCAGCTATATCTGGAATCGACCCTATATAGGAGACAGCAGTCCAGGATGCGTTGATACTTGACCGTTTTACTTGGCTATTTCGCAGGTATAAGAGTATGGTGGTTACACAAAGAAAGGGAATGTTTAGCATGGACTGGTTAGTCGCACTCTTACTCACTACCCTAATATGCTGACCCAGCTCCCCTCGTCAACGCAAAACTACTTGCTGGTGGTTAGCATGATCAAAAGAGCATGGTTGGAAATGATAGTCGAAGACATCGAGTTGCTTATTGAATGGTCGAATATGGACCCGGATGCTTTCAACCGGGTAATCAGTGAACAAGAGATAAGAAACCTCCAAGAATTGGCGTCGAATTTGGTCGTCCGAAAGTGAGACAACTCGCAAAGGTGATGCGATTGCGCAGCACAAATGGAGCCGCAATGATCGAGCGATCTTGTAAACAATAGAAGGCAACGTCCCTGTCGCCGGTGACTTCATCAAGTAATGGGTGAGATTTCAGAATACTTGACTGTATTACTTAGGGAACCTCTGATTAAAACTCAAAATTTGTGATAATCGGATTATTATTTAATTGATAGATACCAGCATGCGTCAGGCCACAATAGCCGAAGGAACATTCGCCAAGTATAAAAAGGCAACGAGAAAAGAAAAGTTTCTGGGACGAATGGAAGAAATCATTCCCTGGAAAGAGTTGAGCGCTGTGATCGAACCGCATTATCCGAAGTCCAAAGGCAGCGGTCGTCGGCCGATTGGGATTGAACGTATGCTGCGAATTCACTTCCTGCAGCATTGGTTTAACCTGACGGTGTCTAATTAACGATTACGCCGCGAGCGGGAGCTGGATCAAGCCACGGCAATGCGTCTGCCAACGGAAATCATTGATCTTCGCACGCGTTGTGATGGTGGATTTACCAGCGACTTCGGCCGGGGTGGCTCCGCCAAGCGAAGCGTGAACTCGTTCGTGGTTGTAATAATGCTGGAAATCACCGAGCTTTCTCTCGAGATCAAGTGTATTCCAGAAGAGAACATGATCGAGGAATTCACGGCGAACTGTTCCTATTAAGCGCTCGACAAAAGGATGCGATACCTGAACATCGGGGACCGTTTTGACTTCGTCAATGTCTCCTGTCTTCCTGAGTTCCGCGTAGCCTTCACGTAGTCCATCGTCTAAGCGTTCCCAGAAGACGTTTCTCTCAGGGCCATCGACGCCTGCTACTATCGCCCATGTTCCGTGATTATGGGGCGGTGCCCCGCGCCCTGGAAGCCAGCTAACCGCAACGATGAATAGACTTTTGTCTTTCTCTACATGCAGTGGATTGCTACCGAATCCTTGCTTCTCGTCTGCGACGTAGTGCTCTTTCTTCAGCCACGAACGATCTCGGGCAGCCTGTCTGGCTATTGGTCTAACTTCGGAAAGAAGTTCATGCTCATCATTCGATTCCGCCATGATGTGCTTCACGTCTTTTACGAATTGTTCAAGCGAATAGGACATGGGTGTTCACCGAAGCTACCTGATTCTAATTCCGGTTATTTTCTACGATCCAATAGTTGATGCAACCGCGAATGTTGACCGCTCTTGGCCGTTCAGAGCCGGTCGGTTCAGAAATACTGGCTCTGAGCAAAGCGATATTTAATCTGGCTGCTTAGTAGCTTTCAGAAGTCATCGATTAATCGTGATTGTGGTCGCCGGCCTCATTTGGAGTCTGGCGCGTCGCCTTGGCCAAGGGTACGACGTAAAACCTAAAGAGGGAAACGCCTCAGAAGAAACTCGTAGTTGATATGTTATTCGGTTCGCAGCAGTTCATTTCTCTTTCCCGACGATGATCACCTTTGGCAGACCCGCGGGGGTCTCGAAGAGCGGTGGTTCGACACTGCCCGGAATTGCATTTGCCGGCGACGGTAATTCTGGGCGGTTGTCTAATCCGGGCAAATTGCCCGCATTTGTCTCGGACTCAGTTCCGCCGGCGTATCGCTACTACTCTCCGGGTCCTGAACCCACTCATATGCCGCCTCAAGAGTCTCTGCGAGAATTGCTGCGGACCGATCTACCTGAACCGGGGCGCCGGTATTGATATTGATCGATACCCTCGGCATGGCATCTTTCGATCCCGCAAGCGTGTGCCCCGTCTCCAACGCATACATGTCGCACATCGTTTTCCGCGCCACTTCGGCATTGATCGGGATGATCCGCACGTCGAACGTGACGTAACAACGCATTGTTCACTCCATCAGCAGCGACAGGTCTTGCATGAATCGGTCTCGCTGGTATGCCAAGGCTTTGGACCACAGCGCATCGATTTCCTGTCGTCTCCTGTGCAAATAGGCCATGGCCTAAGCATTTCTTAACATCCGGCTCCAGCTTGCCCCTGGGCCGGGTCCAGCAACCGCGATGAGTGGCTGACTTGGTTTAGAATTGGCTGCTGTGCCCTGGGGAGTTACTTCCAACATGTATGTGGCAAATCGACTAACGATACTGTTGATTTTGGTGATGCCGGGATTGTCTCGCGCACAGTGCGATGTTGTAGCCAACGTATTCAACCAGGCAATTTGCCAATCGGATATCACGTTACCCTCTGATGCGACCGGTGCCGGCACGATGGCCGACCCTGGTCAACGTCTGCGACTGGAGAAACTCCGTTTGGCGAACAAGATTCGATTGATCGCTGCCGAGCATTTGCTGTCTAAAAGCAGCTACACAATTACTCAAGAAGAAGTCGATAATTTTGAACAGTTCAGCGCACGTGCTGCGGCCAGAAAGACAAGAGATGACGAAGAGGTGATCGCCACGGCCCAACAGTTGTTGAGGACCCATGAATACGATGATCGTTTTCGACAGTCGCTGGAGATCACGATTACGACGTCCAAACGCAGCATCGAACTGTCTAAGAAACTTGCTGAAGAAAACAAACTTCGAGATGCGATTATGCGAGAGCGCTTTGGCGCGGAATCTGTCGTAAAACTCCATGAGCGCTTAGAACAATCTAGGCGCGAAAGCAGCGAAGGATGGGTCGCGAGTTGGAAAATGAATAAGGCTCTTTTTAAGAAGTACGGCGGGCGCATCATCTTTCAACAAGCAGGAATTGAACCCATCGATGCGTACCGGGATTACTTAAAAGACATCAGAGAAATAGGTGGACTCAAGGTACTCAAACCGAGATATGCAGACGTCTTTGATGAATTTGAGCGGTATCTCGGTATGGGCCACAATTATCTAAGCGAACCGGGTGACACGTTTTTCAATCGACCCTATTGGGAAACGGTAGATCTCGACGCCGAGCAGCGCAAACGTATCGAAGAATTGAAAGCGATACCACATAAGGGACACTAAGGCGGATGTGTCGTGATGATGGATACGGGAATTGCGCGGGCTGTGCCCGGATCACTGGGCCCCGACACAGCGACCACCAGTGATGAACGAGGCCACCGTGTCATCACGGCCACAGCTTAGTTTCTGGATAGAACTGCGACCAGGCGAACCAGAAGGCTTGGTGCCCTCCCAGGTCGTTACCTTCGGCATCGACCACCCGGACGCCGCCGCCGTCGAGGACCAGGTGGAGATTGTCGAAGACTATCGACTCCCCCCGCTTTAGGGCCGAGTTAGCACTACGAACATGAAAAGCCACCGGTACCCCGGTTGACGTGACGACGCCGAGCACATCCTCGTGTACTGGCAATCTCGGATCCACATCGCCTATTGGAAATATAGGGCCATTGGCATCGCGAGTGTTCCGAAAATCGAAATTCCGACCAAGGGCCAGCGCCTCAACCAGCACCGTGGTTTTCGGATGGGCCGCCTTCCATTCACTCCACGTCGTCGTGACGACACTGGTCTGCCGCAAATTGATTCCTTTTTCGGCAAGCGGCCCGGTCACAGCGTTTCCCTTGAACGTATCGAACACCGAAAACGTGTTGATGTCATACATCACTTTGTTGGAGCGGATCAGCAAGCCAGACGTGCGAAGCACCGGACGTGCGACACCCTCAGGAACTTCATCGGTCAAGTATGCTTGGGCTGCGCCGCACAGGGTGCAGTATGGAATCCCGAGCTGGCGTCCACCCAGAGTGTCATTGACCATCTCCCGTACTTCCATGATCCGACGCGGATACGCTCTGAATTCCCCATTCACACCAATTCCAAATATTACATCATCGTCCTTCAACCAATGCGCATCGGCCGCACTGCTGACGGGGGGATTGTCGGCAGCTGGGATGCAGTTGCACGTATCATCGGTGGAGCCATAGGGTCGGTCATCGATCAGCACACCGCCCCAGCTCACATGGCGCCAATCGATCTGACCCGGGACGAACAACCGCTCCCATTCGGGAACGATGCTGGTGTAGATCCGTTTCTTTACGTCCAGGTATCCGGGGGGCGCAGGGATATCCCAGGCGATGAGGTGGTCAGTTAGATCGTTCCATGCCCCGCGGACATCGACGCTGGTTCCTATCAGGTCGCTCGCGATGGTGGAGAGAGAAAGTGTAAGCCCCGGGTCGGGAACTATTCGCATGAAGTCGCTTATGATCCATGCCACTCGCGCATCACCGGAGCGGGCGATGACCTGCATCGCTTGGACCTGATCTTTTCCCCAAAGACGATGGGTCAGATTCTCGCCGAAGGCGGTTTCTATGGCCCCAGCCAGCTCCGGAGATAACGGGCCGGTGAGCACGGCGGGCGGTTCGACGAAGTGCTTGATCTCCCCTCTCGGCATCGGGATCGCTGAGTCGGTTCCATTCTCAGTGTTGGCCGTTTGTCCGAGGACGCTCTCGACGGCACCGATCAAGAACAAGGTAAAAATCACGAAGGCGAAACAACTTCGGATTGGCATCGACTTTCCCGTACAGCTCACGATTGTCATTTTGACCACCATAGCCGGCAGCAGTTCCACGCAACGCAAGGCTTGAACCTATCGACGTACTTTGGTCGGAAGACCCTCCTTTCCCATCGTTTCGTAGCCAACAGGGGCATGCTTATCGTAGGTTGCGCCCTTTCTTTCATCTAGTTGGCATTGGCGCGGCCATGGCGAGAAGCAGCGCACCTAGGGCATAGCCTAGCGGCTGTCTTGTGCAAAGGTCCAAAGCGAGTATGGGGAAGATCTTGGTGCTACTTGACCCGAGTGGCCGGTGTTGGCCGTTCAGAGTCTGTCGATTCAAGAACAGCCAGGTAGAAAGGATCGTTCATCAATCAGGCTGCTTAGTGGCTGGGAGCTGACATTTAGCTCCCACCTTGTTGAGGCGCAGCAGCTATAGCGGCAGTCGACCCATACCGAGCATCGGAGCTTCATACCCGTGCACGTTGAAGGATCCAGATAGCCGCCATTGACGCTCGCTCGGGGAGTGTCTCTGGATGGCCACCAGCCGACCGAGAACTCAATTCCCTCGGTCTGAGATTCAGACGGTTGGCGCGCCTACCATTGATTTTCGTCGTATACGAACCGAAAAGCGTCGCCGCTATGAATGACGTGTCCGGCGGACGGAAGGGGGAAATGCGCGGTGCAGATGAGCACATCCGTCTCGCAGTATTGAGCAAGGAAGGAGCGCCTGGTGGCACTAGCCATATCCGGGTCCCAATCCGGCCACGCTCTCCACTCGGGATACTGGCATTGAATTGGTGAATGCATTAGGTCGCCTGACATCACAGCATTCTGCCCCTTCGATTCGAGCGAGATCGCAAGATGGTCAGGTGTATGCCCGGGAGTCGGTTGCAGCGCGATTTCATCGCCAATCGCGAAGTCGTGACCAACCAGTTCAGCCTGCCCGGCCTCAACGATGGGCAAGAGGCTGTCTTGGAGTTGAGCCATTCTGTGCTCGGGCTGATTGGGAGCGTTGGCTTCTTCGAAGTCCCGCCGCGAAATGACATATTTTGCGTTTGGAAACGTCGGGACCCAACGGCCATCAATCATTTTAGTGTTCCAGCCAATATGATCGGCGTGCAAGTGGGTGCACATCACGTAGTCAATGTCTTGAGGAGAAAGTCCCTGCATAGTCAGGGCCTTCATGTAGGAGTCGTCTGTCCGCATATGCCAGTCGGGTCGATGTGAACGGTCCTTGTCGTTCCCTATACAGGTGTCGATCAGAATCTTGTAGTGCGGGGTACGAACGACATAGCTTTGAACCGGGAACAGGAGCATCCCGGTATCGGGCACGTAGTGATGCGGGGACAGCTCCGTAATGTGTGGAGCCCAATCCTCGACCGAAGTGTCGGGAAAGAAAGTCACCGCCTCAAAGGCAATGGTCATTTCGATAGCCCGAGATATTGTGATAT
>CAMYOI010000184.1:0-2989 GCA_947259955.1 uncultured Gammaproteobacteria bacterium | reverse complement strand
CCGTAATGTGTGGAGCCCAATCCTCGACCGAAGTGTCGGGAAAGAAAGTCACCGCCTCAAAGGCAATGGTCATTTCGATAGCCCGAGATATTGTGATATCGCCGAGAGCGCGGGTTTCCATGGTGCCTCCCAATCATGTCCTCCGCTATGGTCGCTTCGACTATAGCACGTAGTCGAGAATCGCCCGCTCCGGGGCAATAGCGAGCGCAACGTTAGCGAACACGAACGGCTGCTTTCTTGAATAAGTCCAAGCTCTCGCCTGCTTAGCACAACGGCCGGTTATGGCCGGTTGCGGCGGTTGACTGCAGCGGTAATTTTAGTCAAATCGCATCCGATTTGACTGTCCGCTTACTCGGGGTGACCGCCCCTTCGATTTTGGCAGCCAACGGTCAGATTTTGTGAACTGCGTCAGACCGGACACGACCCAGTATAGTGGTCGTTGAGTAGACATAGCATGAATGGCGGTCGCCGTCGCGGATCACCCCCGGCAATTTAGTGCGCAGGACCACATTTATGTCATCATGCCGGTCGAGGGCAAGCAATCGATCCCGCGCAAAGTAGCAATAGGGGATCTGATGCGACCAGAATACGTCGACCATCTTCATGGCTGTGCCTTTACTCGCCAGGCCGGGGTGTCGGCTCGCCGACCTTGCCTTCCCTTACCCGTCGCCGCGCGCCCTGGCGTTGATGGTCATTGGTCTCGTCCGGCAGATCCGCCGCCAATTCCTGCAACCTCAGGCCTTCGTAACGCGGCATGATGTGGCCCTCGTCGGCTAGCCCCTGTAAGCGTGGCCAGACGGCGTACTTCTTCCGCATCTGATGCATCTGGTAATAGCTCATGTCATCCGGTGTCTGGTCGTATTCGATGGTAAGCGCGCCGTCTTTCGCGGCCACCTCGACGAGCCCCATGCCCGCCTGGGTTCGCACGATCACGGCGTTGGTCCCTGGGTCGGTCTCGCTGTCGATTCGGTTTGGTGATCCACCCGGCCATGAATCGGCCACCGCCAAATCCGCCGACTCACCGATACCGTCAGGGCAGATCTTACAGCGGAAAGGCAGGCTCCACTGGCTCGAATCTTCGCCCCAGAAATCAAGATAATGAATGTCGCGGTGCTCTTCACGGGTCTCGATCCTGATCGGTCCCGGGCAGCCACGACCGCGGTAGCGAAGTCCCGTTAGATCCTCCGGCTCGACGCCAAACCGTCTCAATGTATCGATCCGAGAGGGAGTCGGCATAAACCCGCCGCAGACCGGCGCCAGCCAATACTTGACCAGTTCCTGGACGCGCGAGTCATACCGTCCGTGGTTTCTCAGCGCGCCAATGTCACAAGGTTTGCCAATGAAGGCGAACGACTCGCCCCTGTCGAGAATGTCGTTTATGTCGATCAGCGTTGCAGTCGGTCCGTAGCGAGAACTGGCGGCCTCAAAGACGTCCGCTTGGTTGAAACTCAAGTGCCTTTCACCGAACGCAGGCTCCTTGGCCGAGGTTTTCGTATGCAGCACGAACGACACGCGCTCTGTAGACAGCAGGTAACTGGCGAGCGCCGTCAGCACGCCGCCGGTCGCACCTTCGAAGCGGATCTCGGGGTCAGCCGCCCAGGCTCGGACGACTCGCCGCCATGGGCCCCAAACATTGTCCATCTTTGTGTCGCGGTCAATTAGGCTCGACGGCATGCCTTGGACATGGGTGCCGGGACAAACGTCATAGATTTGATCAACGATCAGATCGTCCAACTCGCCGGTGATGACAGGACGAAGATTGCCCTCTTGGTTCTTCATCACTTGGATGCGATCCGGTCCTGCAACCGACTGGCACAATCCACACCCGATACAGAGGCCCTGTTCCGAGATGGTATTGAGGCGTTCGGCCGGCGTCGCCTGATCAGGCACGAGACTCTCCCATGGCGTCTCGCCAGAGGTTCTGGATCGCAAGGACACCGTGTTCGGAAAGCTGGGTTCGGTCTTCGTCGATCATGAGAGGCCCTGGCTTGTAGGCCTAGGATGCCAATCCATTTTGGGCACTCTCGACAAGCGGGATATCCTCGGCAAAAGTCGTCGTGGCGTGATGACGGACCAACTCACGCTCCCAGTCCTTCAGATCGGCTGATGGGAAAAACCAATCGACGGCGATATGCGTGTTGCCCACGTCGATCGAAGTCCATGCCCAAATGTGGGCACTGTCAAGTTAACTGAAAGACATGGGTCGGCGACACAACATATAGCATTTCCATGGTATGCAGGTGTGTTCAGCCGCCCACTAGTACTCACTTTGAACATCGGAAGATGGTCGATATTCCCACTTTGTGGTTGCCGGATTCGTTAACTTGACAGTACCATTCAACCTTATAACATATTATCGCTTCGTTATTAGGTGTCCGAAACTTGCCGTTGGTCGCCACTCACTTTCACGACACGAGGGTCCACTATAGCGAGTACTTGAGAGAATGCCGGACTAAATGTCGTAATCTTGTTATATGAAAATAGCGCTTTTATACTTGCCATTCTTAATGTGATAGTTGCAGCACTAGTGTTGCGCCTACTGACTCACGTAAACAGGGCGCACACTCACCCGCGTTCGGTACTTAACTGAGAGATCCTCCCAATGAAAGCCATGCAAGTTCAAGAAGCCAACGGTGACTTTGTGCTCGTCGATATACCCATACCCGAGCCCGCCGAAGGTCAAATTCGAGTCAAGGTCGAAGCCTGCGGAATCTGCCACAGCGACGCCTTTGTCAAATACGGGGCCTTTCCTGGCATCGAGTTTCCACGCGTCCCGGGTCATGAGGTTGCGGGTGTCGTCGACGCATTGGGTGCTGGTGTCAGCGCCTTCAAAAAAGGCGACCGAATTGACATCGGCTGGCATGGCGGTGACTGTTTTCAATGCGAACCTTGTCGACGCGACAATTTCATGTACTTCACTAATGCGAACATCTGCTGCATCGACTACGCCGCCGGTTACCAGTAATACTTGGCGGCGCCGAGGCACTCG
>CAMYOI010000183.1:7552-20099 GCA_947259955.1 uncultured Gammaproteobacteria bacterium | reverse complement strand
GGAAGTGGTGCTGCCCAAAGGCTTCAGCATGGTACTGGCGCTGGGCGCCCAGGTCAGCCTGTGGGATCGGCTGATACTGAAATGGATGCCGCGCATGCGATGTAAAGCGCCCGAAGTCGCGTTGCGCGTCGAAGCGGACTATTCGAGCAGTCTGATGCGGCAATTGATCGACGGGCTGCTGGAGATCGGCGTCATGTACACTCCAAGACAGACCCCGGGACTGATAGTCGAGGATCTGTTCGAGGAGACCCTCATGCTGGTTTCTACCAGCGCGCGTCAGGTTGCAGAGGGGTGGGTCGATGACTATGTCTTCGTTGACTGGGGCGATGTGTTCCGGGCGCAGCATGGCGAGTCGTTTCCAGAACTGGAAACCGCCTCGGTTTCTGTCGGCCATGGTTGGCTGGGACTGCAATACATCCTGGACAACGGCGGTTCGGGATATTTTCCCGCACGCACTGTCGAACCGATGATCGAGTCGGGAAAGCTGTTCCGGGTCGCGGGCGCACCCACGGTGCAACGGCCCGCGTATGTCGTGTACACGCGATCACCGAAAAGCGAGGAAATTCTGACGCTCGCACTGGACGAACTGCGAAAGGTGGCCGCCGAGGCGGCCTGACATTGAACCGGATCAAATCAAAACCCCCTCCGGGCGGGCTGGATCAGCCAAGGGGAAGGCGCGGCCGCGTTAACCATCGCTACTTCGCATCCCTGGTTCTCTCGTTCGGACTCCTCGTCACGGCACCTGCGTTGTCGAACGGCTGGGAACATCGAGCCGTTCCCACGCACGCATTGTTAAAAGCCCTCGATAGCCGGAACCCGGCCTATCGGGCCCGCGCCGCGATGTCCCTCGGTATCAAGCAGGATGACCGCGCAGTCGAGGACCTGGTTGGGTTGATCGAATCGGGTGAGCCCGATTCCGAGGTAAGAGCCGCGGTTTATCTTGCGCTGGGCCGTATTGCGGATCCGGCTGCAAACGATCTGCTGGAGTCGGCGCTGGTGCAGGATGACTGCTGGAGTCGGCGCTGGTGCAGGATGAAGACGCGGCCGCCAGGGCGCAGGCCGCTCTGGCGCTGGGTGAATTCGCCATCGACAGCACCGTGGATACGCTGGTCGAGGCGCTGGCACGGGAAAGTGACAGCGGCGTCAGGGCCGCATTGGTAAGTGCTCTCGGCGCATTCACGGGTCCGCGCGCCATCGGCGCGCTTTTGAAAACTTTTGACGACGTGGAGCCTGATCTCAGGCGTCAGACCATCCGCGCCATGGGCCGGACACGGTCGAGGGAAATGGTCGTTCCGCTTCTGTCGGCCTTGTCCGTGGAGGACCATCCAATGTTCCAGGGCGCCATAGTCGATGCGCTGGCAATGATCGGCGATCCGCGCTCGCGGGTGCCGCTGGAGCAACTGCTGGAGCAATCCGATAACGATTCCCTGCGGGCGCGCGTCGTGCTGGCTCTTGGGGCCATCCGGGACGGCAGCAGCATTCCCGCGCTGGTGGATTTGCTGGATCGGGGCACACCGGAGCAGCGATATCTCGTGCTGAGCGCCCTGACTGAGCTGGGTGACGCAAGGGCCGCGACGGTTGTCGCCCGCTTTTACGATGATGTCAGTGCTCAACTCGATGCGCTCAGCCGGGATACGACGCTCGAGCTTGTCGATCCCCTGCTCGTTGGAATGCGTCTGCAAAGGGCCGCGATTCGAGTTCTTCTGGAACTGGATCCCGCTGCCGGTCTGGATGCCTTTTTGCGTGCGGCCAAACCCCATAGCTATCCCGGCGGCTCGGCGGCTCGGTTGCGCCTCAACGCGCTGGTCTACGAGACACGCCGGTTGGCGATTTCCGGACTTGGCTACGAGGGCTCGCAAAAAGCGTTTACGACGCTCGTCTCAGCGCCGATCTGGAACGATCCGGACCCCCGTATTCGATCGGTTGCAACCCGTGCGGCCGCCGTTGCCGGGCACGAGGGTGCCTTACGCAGAATCGCTGAAAGACTGGCGGACGGGGATCCGGAAGTGCGCTGGACGGCCGCATCCTCGCTGGGGCGATTAGAAAATTCCGACGCCATCGAGCCGCTGCGCTCCGTGCTGCACGATCCCCACTCCGAGGTGCGGCTTCAGGCTCTGTTGAGCCTGGCCTATCTCGACGCCGGGCAGGCCCTGTCGGAGATCGAACGCGCCGCGGTTGCGGACCCGTCGCAACGCGTGAGAAACGCGGCCAGGCAGGCCATCGAACTGCTTACGAGTAATTAGCGAAAAAGCCGCCGCGGTTCAACTACACCTTCTCCCCTTTGGGAGAAGGTGTAAGGGACGTTGATTAGACGGTTGCCCGGTTATTTCTGGCACATCGCCAGCACCCGCGACGGCCCGCCGTAGCCCCCGACGTGTTTGGGTGCGCCCACCACGATCGTACAGTTCTTGGCTATGGCAACCTGGTCCAGGTTAGTCGCGTTCTCGACGAATTTCCACCCGCGCTGCAGACCGCGAACGTGGCTGCGGAAGGAGTTCGACCACTTGTCGTCGTTTCCCTTGCTGCTTTCGCCGCTGTCGACGCCGATATTGTCAATCACGATCCCGTTGATCCGGATTCCCTTCTTTTCTTCGATCTCGATGAGGCGGTCGATCGCCGCATTGTTGAAACCAGGGAAGTTCCAGCCGTTGAAGTAAGGGGTGGTCTCCCAGTTCGCGTCTCTGTAGAAACGCGACCATCCGAGATTGGCCACGATCCACACACCGTCATCGAGCTGGTCGGCAACGGCGTCGACATCTTCCGGCATGATCACGTTGGGCGAATCGTCACTGAAATCCGTCACGGCGGTGTCCGGACTGGGATTGCCGCCGTTCTTGTCGAGCTCGGTCTGGACACGCGAGCCGATGTCTATCGTCACGGCCGGACCGATCAGGTCATCTGCGGTCATTTCGTGCATTAACTTACGGCGCTGCTCGCCGACGGTGGTCTCTTCGCTGTTGAGGTAGTGGTACGAGCTGTCCATGTGCGTGCCGTGGTGCTCGTACAGGAGCATCCGTCCAATCACGAAGTGCCCCTGGTTTGTCGGAAAATTCGGCAGGATCTCGTACACAGCCTGGTTGCCAAATGTCGGCACCGCGATACTGTCGCCATGGGGGCTGGAGAGGTTGGGTTGGGTCAGATCGCCGTCGGTCGGGTTGAACGTGCCCAACGGGTGGGTCAAATCGATCATGAAGGCATCCCCATAGCAGACGGCCGTCAGCAGCAAACACGAGGCGAATACTGCCGCTGCGATGGCCGGCGGCTTGCGAAGCAACTGCTTGTCATGGATCACGTTCCTACCTCCTGTTTAAGTGGACCGGCTATATTAACCGGTGGAATGGTGAGGTCAATCCGCGCCGATGGGTGTCACCGATTCTGCGAACCGTCGACCACTTATGCCCCGCATATACTCATCCATAATGCGCCTCGAGTTCGGCTCGCAGGACATCGGCGATTGCTGTCATCCCGGATTTGCCGGCGTTTTTTTCCGCATTGCTGTTGTAGTTGGTGTTGATGTTGACGTCGTAAGTGTACCCGTCGCCTTTGTTGTCGACGATGAACTCGATACCGGCGACGTGGATTTCGTTGTTTTCGAAAAATGCCCGGTACCGGCCAATTATCGGGTCATCGAAATCCGGGTCTATGCGAAATCTGGAGCCGGGATCGTCGTTGGTGGGGCAGAAGCTGTCGATCTCACACTCGTCCGCGGGGCACAGCAGGAATCCCCGGGTGTTGTCTACGCGTACGGCGTACAAGAAGCGTTGACCGACGAATTCGCATCGCGTTATGAAGGGATCCGCCGATTCGATATATTCCTGTACCAGCGTGATGCCGTCCACCGACGGCTCGAAATCGGGGCCGAAGACATAGTCCTCGAGCCCTTTTTTTGCCAAAAACAGGTGTACACCCAAACCCTTCCCGGCCCGGTTGTGCTTGACGATAAACGCGTCTCCGCCGAAGTTGTCCGCCGCCTCGACGATCCCGTTAAGGCCCAGTGCGACGTAGGTGCGGGGTGTCCTGATACCACCGGCATTCAGCGCCGAGTACTGAGCGGCCTTGCTCAGTTCGAGCTGTAGCGCCTTGCTGCCGTTAAGCACCCGTCTTTCGTGCCGTTCCAGCCAGCCCAGGACCGCAGACGCATACTCCGGTGCATAGCGATGCCCGCGGGTGTGGGAAGAAGCGCTCATCCGACTGTAGTAAATTCCTTCCGGCGGCACCGAACCGGGGTCGAAGCTGGTCTCATCAATGTACCACTCTTCGAAGCGCAACCCCTGCTGTTGCAGTTGTTTGCCGAGGGGCGCGAACCACTCCTTGTTCTCGTGGACTATGTATACACGCGGCGACTCGCCTTTGCTGTTGAGGTTGCTCATTCTGGTTTCTCTTTCTGGCCCGCGGAGGGATTGGTATTGCGGAGTTTAAACGTTTGAATTCCAGGGTGGTGTTACGCCTGACGCTTCGATTCAGGCCAAAACCGCGAGTCCGGGTCGGATGATCGAACGAACCAAGCGGTGGATATGTTGCAGGATTGGACTACAATTATCTGTACGGTGGGGGCCGGTTCAGCGCTGTTTAGTCGACGCGCACTTAGTCGATATACGCGCCAGGTATGGTCGCATTGAGCCGCGCCATGACCCCATCGAAATGATTCCCGGGGTCTATTTTTGAGCAAAACAATCAAAACTAATCGCGGTATCTACCTGAGGGTATTTCCCTGCGCTAAACACGGTATCTATCTGAGGGTATTTCCCTTAAACACCCGATTTTTCGGAATTACCCTTGGGGAACTCATGTTGGTCCTGGCCCTGGTAGGGGGGCTCGTAGCCCTCGCTTCCGGCGGATACTTATACGCTATGGACAGGCCAGTCTCTCAACAGCGATCACCGATATCCGCCAGTTCGAGCTTATCATTATCCACTTCTGTTCCGACGAGCATCGACACCTGGACAGGACCCTAGCCCGCAGGTGCCGTTGTGGCGCAGCCGGTGTTTTTCCTGCTTTTTCGAATGGCTATCATGCAATGAAACACGACTGACAGCAGCACCACCGCGCATCCGATCAGGGTCAGACTGCTTGGCTTTTCGCCGACGCCTATCCATACCCATATCGGCGCAAGAATGGATTCACTCAATGCAAAGAGCGCCACCTCGGCTGCCTGAATGTGGCGCGTCGCAATGGTGTAGAGAATAAAGCCCGCACCGTACTGAACGCTGCCGAGCAGCAGGGCGATGACGAAATCGTGTCGCGTGATGTTCAGATCGGTCGCCATAACGGCGGAAATCGAGGCGGCGACCAGGCCCGCCATGCAGGTCGCCGGCAGCATATCGGTATCCTTTGCGCCGCGCAGGGTTACCAGCATGATCACGAACCCGATCACCACTCCCGTTGCGATGACCATACCCAGCCAACGCCCGGCCAGCAATCCGTCGACAAACATCAGGCCGATGCCGCCCAGTGCGACGAACATCGCAGCGACGCTCAGCAGGGAAACCCGCTCACCGAGGAATAACCAACCGGCCGCGGCGGCGACCAGGGGTGAAGCTCCGATTATGAACATCACATTGGCGACGGTGGTGTTCAACAGAGCAAAAATATAGCAGACCGAACCCAGCCCAAGCGAGATCGCAACCACCATACCCCGCCAGCCCACCGCCCTGAATGCCGACAGGGTTCCGGATCGGTAGCGCACGGTAAGGATTGCCGACAGCATGATGAAGAAGGTTGCCGACCGAAAGAAAAGGATCTGCCATCCATCGGCTTGTTCGATATGCCGAACGAGAATTCCCGCGGAGCTGAGGCACAATCCACCCATGAGGACACAGGCCACGCCAAACAGGTAACCTTTTGCCATTGGCGCGGATTTCACGGCTGTCCGACGAATCGGTTTGGGGTTATATTGTGAAAATGAACTGGATCGGCTCGCATTGCTCTCCAGACGCTATGAATGTTTGATTCAACATGGCAAACGTTGGGGTATATGGTTTCAACGAAAATCGCCACCTGTCCCGCGCCATCGCTCGGGGTCCTGGTGAAAAATGCCGGCTAGCAGACACATGACCCGAAATATATCCGATCATACGATGCCACTCCCGGATTTTAATAAACTGCCTCTTTTGTCAGCCTGATATGAGCCAGAGCGATCCCAGGCAAAAGGACGCAAACGTATCGAAAACGGTCGAGCGGAGCGTACGCGTTGGCTCTATTGCCGGGATACACATCCACCTCGATTTCAGCTTGATCATTATCTTCGTTCTGGTGGTGTCGATGCTGGGCGGCAGTCTGTTTCCGGGCTGGCACCCAGATTGGAGCCCGTTTCAGACATGGGTCATCGCACTTGCGGCCGGGATACTGTTCTTCGCTTCCCTGCTGTTGCACGAACTCGCGCATTCCCTGGTCGCCCAGCACTACGACATTCCCGTACCGCGCATCACCCTGTTCCTGTTCGGCGGCATGGCGGAGATCGAGGACGAGCCGCAAACCCCGAAGATCGAATTCCTGATTGCGATCGTCGGACCCGCGACCAGCCTGATTCTCGGCCTGTTTTTTTCCGTCCTGGGGAGCGCGATGGCCAGCCCGGATTTTGCCGACCTGCTTACCATGGACCAGGAAGCCGCGCTCGCCAGTCTGTCACCCTCATCAACTCTGCTATTCTGGCTGGGTCCGATCAATATTCTCCTCGGACTGTTCAACCTCATACCCGGTTTCCCCCTCGACGGCGGGCGTGTTCTTCGCGCCGCGATGTGGTGGATAACCGGGGATCTCTACCGAGCGACGCATCTCGCGTCCGATGCCGGGCGCCTGTTCGGCTGGTTCTTCATGATCGTGGGTGTTCTACAGGCATTTTCCGGCGCATTATTACAGGGCCTTTGGCTGCTGATGATCGGGTGGTTTCTGGCCGGCGCCGCATCGACCAGTTTCAGCCAAATGAAAACGCGTCGCGCGCTCATGGGGCGCACGGTTCGAAATCTGATGCGAACGCACTTCGAGTCGACCCACGCCGAGCTGCCCGTTAATGAATTCATCGACAACCATCTGCTGCAAAGCTCACAAACACTTTGGCCGGTGCTCGAAGGGGGCCGACTGGTTGGCCTGGTCACTCTGGAGGAGGTCAAGAACGTCCGGAGGAGGTCAAGAACGTCCCGCCCCAGAAGCGGGACGGACTGCGTGTCGGGGATGTCATGCTGACGAATCTGGACGAACTGACCATCAATCCTGAACTGAGGGCGGATAAGGCCGTACAGGCGCTGAGCACCCGCCATACGCCGATGGCGGTCGTCGAAAACGGTGAGGTCCTGGGACTTGTGGCGCAGGCGGATGCGATGAAGTGGCTGCTGCTGCATCAGGCGGCGCCATAACCGCGGCGTTCGGCCCGACAGGCCTCGTGCGGTCAGCACGCCATGCGGACTAACCTGCACTCTCGCCGATTTCGACGGATTGTTACCTGGAATTACGGCGTCAGCGGCTACGTCTCTTAGCTCACCGGTATGTTCAGTCTCCCGCGTCGGGCAGCCACACCACCAGGACCGGTACGCTGGAGTGATGCAGTACGCGCCACGCCGTGCTCCCCATCAGCGTTTCCTTGAGCCCTCTTCGCCCGTGATTGCCCATGACAATGAGGTCGTAGTTGCCGGTGCTGGCCTTCTCAGTGATCCGCTCTACCGGGTCACCCGACTCCACGACAATGTCATAGGATGCGAACGGCTTCTCTTGGCCTTGGGCCAGCGCATCCTGACAGAACGCATCGACCGCGTCTTTGATCTCCGCGTTGTCTCTTTTCCTGCTGATCAGGATATCTCTGGCTTCTTGCAGGCTCTTTTTCTTGAGATCGTCCCAGAAATCTTCACTGATGTACCCGACGACGTACTTTTCGAACTCCTCGGTTTCGACGACATGGAAGACGGTGAGTCCCGCGTCGTAGTGGTTGGCGATACTTGCCGCATGTGGGAACGCGGACCGCCCCGCTTCCGACAGATCTGTTGCGTAGAGTATCTTCTTGTATTCTATGCTTGGAAGTTGTCGAGGGTTATTCATCATTCTGGGCTATATATTGTTGGACGTTACGCCGTCTTTTTCTTCGGCAGCCAGATCCCGCTCAGCAGCCACGAATATGCGAAGGTGCCGAATGCGATCACTACGAAGGTTATGGTGATGTCGGTTGCGCTGCCGTTCAGGGAGAAGCCCGGCACGTAACCGAACAGAAACGGCGCCAGGTACAGAAACTTAGCGAACTTGAAGGCGGTGAAAGCGGTCAACCACATGTCCGCCTTGGCAATAGTGGCGCCCGCAAAGGCCGCTATGCACACCGGGGGGGTGATGTTGGAGTCCTGCGACAACCAGTAAACGATCATGTGCGCGGCAATTTCGTTGACGCCGAGGTGAGTGAGCGCCGGCACAGCAACCACCGCGGTGATGAGGTATGCCGCAGTCACCGGGACACCCATGCCGAGGATCAGCGACACCAGCGCGATCAGCAGGATGGTTAAAAACAGCTTCCCGTCCGCGAGCTCGATCACGATATCGGCAAACGTCAGCAACAACCCACTGTAGGTCAACACGCCGATGATGATGCCGATAACGCCGACAGTGGCGCCGATTTTTAGACTCGCTTCGGTGCCCGCCCGGGAAGCCTCTACGAACCCTTTCAGGTCGATGCGCGTCTCTTTTCTGAACCAGCTGATGATAATGCACGCCACTGTCCCCAGAATTGCCGAATAGGCCGGCGAGTATCCGGACAGCATGAAAACCGTAATCACCGCGAGCGGCAGAATGTAGAACCATTCCTTCTTCAGGATCTCCATCGCGCTGGTGGCGGACTTTTCCCCGACCAGGTTGTACTTCTTCGCTTCGTAATGCACCATGATGTAGACGCTGAAGAAATACATGAAGGCGGGAAAGATAGCGACCAGCATGATTTGAGAGTAGGGAACGCCGGTCAGCTCCGCCATGATGAAGCCCCCGGCACCCATGATGGGGGGCATGAACATGCCGCCGATGGAGGCGGCGGGCTCGATTCCCCCCGCCACGTGCGGCTTGAATCCCGCCCTCTTCATCATCGGGATGGTAAATGCTCCGGTGGAGACGGTATTGGCGATGGCGCTGCCCGATATGGAGCCGAACAGGCCGCTGGCGATTACCGACACCTTGCCCGGCCCCCCTATCCTGTGTCCGACGGCGGCGAGGGGAAAGTCGATGAAGAATTTCTGCGCTCCACACTTTTCCAAAAACGCCCCGAAAATAACGAACAGCAGGACGTAGGTCGCCAGCACGTTGGCCATGATGCCGAATACGCCGTCGCTTTTGTAAAAGATGGAGGTACACAGCGCCGGAAACGTGTCACCCGCGTGGGAGATCAGTTCCGGTGCGTACTCGCCATAGGCGCTAGAGCAGCAGCACCCCGCCGAGGATAACGAAGACCGTGCCCACCACCCGTCTGGCCAACTCCACGCCGATCAACACGCCGACTACCGCGATGGCCATATCGAGATCGGTCTCGGCTCCGGTGCGGTAATTGATCGCCTCGAAATTGATGATCCAGTAGCCGATGGTCACGATGGACAGTGCGATGAGGATGTAATCGATCACCCGCATGATCAGGTTTTTTGACTTGTACAGTAAAAACACCAGCACGTAGGTGATGACGATATAGATCCCGCGGTGATACTGCGTGGCCGTCGGTTGCAGCACCGCCGAATAGGAGTAGAACAGGACGAGAAATACGGAGCAGGCGTCGAATACTATTTTTTCGATTTTGTTCAGTTGCTCGTACATGGCATTACCTCCCCGGTTTCAGCGGCACGCTGGCGATTGAGGAGGGCGGTAATTCCGTTTCCCGCCCTCTAGGCTTCAACGGTTTACTGCAGAATCCCTTTTTCCTTCCAGAACTTGGCTGCACCCGGGTGAAACGGGGTGACGATGCCGTCGGCCCCGGTCTTGATGGCCATGTCTTTGAAGGTCTTCTTCTGCTGGACCATGTGAGCAAGTCCTTCGTCCGTGTAGATGGTGGACAACAGCTTGTACACCACGTCGTCGGGAACCTTGGAGTTGGCTACCCACAGCGCCGAGTCCTGGAACGACGGCGTCTCGGCGTCCACGCCCTTGTAGGTACCGGCGGGAACGGAAAGTTTTGTGAAATAGGGATACTGGTCGAAGAATCCGCTGTCTGCCGCATCCTTTGCGAGATTCACCAGCTCGATGTCGTTGGTCTGCGCCGCCATGATGACCGCGCCGCTCGGGAACGCGGTGAACAGCCAGAACGCGTCCAGCTGGTTGTTGCCGAAGGCAGCGGCGGCGTCGTTGTAGCCCATGGCGTTGCGTTCGATCTCGTCCCATACGCCCATATGAGTAAAGAACAGCTCACAGTTGGCGAAGGCGCCGGAACCGGCATTGCCGACGCCGACCTTCTTGCCGACCAGGTCCTTGGTGCTGTTGATGCCCGAGCCCGCTCTTACCACCAGCTGCGCCGGCGCGCCGTACAGGTAGGAGACGGCCATTACGTCCTCATACTTATTGGTATCGTTCTTGAGCTGTCCATTCCTGCCCAGGTATACATGACCCGAATACACCACGCCCATGTGGGATTTGCCAGAGTTGACCTTGCGTAGGTTTTCCACCGATCCTGCGGATGACTGCGCCTTGACGGTGAAGTCTTCGATTGCTTTTACCGGGTCGTAGGTCTGAATGGCGTTGGCGACGACCTGGAACGTGCCGCCGGCAGGCCCGCCACCGAAAACGATTCGCTTGGCGGCGTTCGCGTCCAAAGGCAGCGTGAGCAAGCCTGTTATCAACGCGAGGCTAATCGCGATTAGACCGTTGATTGGTTTTTTCATGCTTGAAACCTCCTCTTTCACTATGATCATCATTGCCATTATGGCGTTTGAGTAAACACGACATTCTGTGCCGCGGTGGGTGTCCCTCTATTCCACAGGGACGGTGGATATTGTAGTCCCGATGTCCTGCGGCCAGGCCACCTCGAACGCGCCATTCACAACCTTTAGCACCATTGTCGGCAGGCTGTTCTGGCGCTCGAACTTGCCGTAACTCCGGAACGCGACTGGACCGAAGGCCGTCTTGATGTCCGTCCGGCTGAAGGCGGCATGGATGCTTTCCAATTCCAGCGTGTCCGCCCGCTTGAGGACATCGGCGACCACGAACAACGCCGAGTAGGCTTCAGCTCCGTGATAGTCCGGAGGCACAGAATATTTTTGACGATAAAGCCTGTAGTAATCCATCGCGCCTGGATAGGGCATATGAGGTGTCCACAGCGTTGCCGTGAGCACGCCCTCGGCGGGTTCCCCGGCCATGTCAATGAACTTATGGTGGGTGAAGCCGCCCGCGCCGCCGATCAGCAGAGAATCGATCTGCAGGTCTCGAATCGTCTTCACCAGTAACACGGCATCGTTCAGGTAAGAAACCATGTAGATAACGTCGGGGGCATCGCCCTGCATGGGCTTAAGGAGATTTTGAAGATACTCTGGACCCGAACGCTCCGCACGTTCCTTGTGATAGGGGATCAGCTTGTTCAGATTGATGTCATATTCGCGGCAGAACCACATCATCCTCAATGCGGCGCCGGTACCGTAGGGGCTGTTTTCGTACACGATCGCCATGGACGCGGGCTTGACGTTCTCCAGCAGCATCTGTTCCACACCCTTCGCATACTCGCTGGCCGGGGGGTTCATTCTGTGGACGTTCTTCCATTGCCGCTGTGTGATCCTGTCGTCGGCAGCGGTAATGACCATGAATGGCAAGTCGAGCTCATCCGAGACGCGCGCGGTGTGAATTGTGTTGCGGCTTTCGTAGCCGCCGACCAGCATGACCGCGCCGCTGTCCTCGGCCAGCTGCCTCACCGCGCGCTCACCGGCCTGCCTTTCTCCCCGGTCATCGGCGAAAACGAGTTTCAATTGCCTGCCCTTGATGCCGCCATTCCGGTTGATCACCTCCAATGCCATGTCGTAGGAATTTATCATCATTTGCGCAAAAGGGTACTGCTCCGAATGCAGCACCCCAACGACGAGCGCGTCGGGCGACTCCGCGGCTCTGGCGTCGTCGGCAATGCCGATAATCCACAGTAGGCACAAAGGGAGCAAACGCAAGAATCTGTAGCCAAGTATCGTCATCGATTTCGACATAGTCGGGCAGCCGCGCGCTATGGGGCGAAGAGATCGCGACGCGGGGGCGTTAACGCTCCATTCTTTGCGGGACGTCGCAAGGAAGTATCACGCGTAATGGCTACGAGCAGACGCCGCCGATTGTTGTTCAAATCTCCTCCTCCCACTTCGGGATTAGCGGTGCGCTTCCTGCTTGAGGCTTGTGGTGCTTTATTCAATTTTTGAGAATACTAAGCGGCGTCTCGAGAATCATTGACATGGATCAATGTTTGACTAATCCCGGAATACAAACTTCTTTGCTCTAAAAGTGCGCAGGACCATACCCGCGAAGGGTTTGATATCATCAGCTTGGGATCTCCAACGGCGTCTAGAAATCGTTCCATCTCGGCGTCGACGTGCTCATCAATATCGCCGCCACCGGTTAAAAAGCCGCTGGCCCTGAT
>CAMYOI010000183.1:0-7515 GCA_947259955.1 uncultured Gammaproteobacteria bacterium | reverse complement strand
TCGCCAACGCCCTTATCTTGAAACACGTACTCACCGAAGAGCGTATTCCCCAGGCGATCACCGAGGCCATGCTGAGCGCCGGCTTCGGCCCCATCATGTTCCTGGTGGTGGTCAACGTCATCCTGTTGATCGGCGGGCAGTTCATGGAGCCCTCCGGCCTGCTGGTCATCGTGGCCCCGCTGGTGTTCCCCATCGCCATTACCCTCGGTATCGATCCGATCCACCTTGGCATTATCATGGTGGTCAGCATGGAGATCGGGATGATTGCACTGCTGATGGGACCGGAAATCATAACCCATTGGATGTCGTTTCAGGCAGGCTAATGCAATCCGTGAGCTGAATCGGCATTGTCGGCTCCCACCTGGGGTGATACCGGGGCTGGCCTCCCAATGGCCTCAGCCTTGATCACCGCTTCGATGATGCCGTCGTCGCCGCTGGTCCCGGGTAGATGAATTTTATCGATGGCATATTCAACTTTGGCCGTAGCGGCACCGGACCGCTGGGCGCTGTTCCGCGCCAGGTTGGATGCGGTTTGCTTTGCAAATTCGAGCGCCTGGTGCCAGGTTTCCAGTTCGACGGGGCCGTCTGCCAGGTGAACGCGATAAGACCCGTTATCCGGACGGCTGATCAGAATCTCGCAGCCCTGGATGATCAAACCGGTTACGGCTCCGACAGCGTTGGCCACCTCGAAATGGTCGGGCATGACCGTTTCACAACCCAGGCGCCGGCCGATTTCCGGGTAGTAAGCTTTGACCGGCGCTCCCACAGCTACGATCGGCGATTTCAGTTTGATGTCTATGCAGGCCAGCCCGACTTGCCTGACCCCCCGGCTGACCAGGGAGTTGAACGGCTCCCCGTGTTCCCGTCGGTCAAGCACGATCCCAAGGGGGTCGTCGACGTCAGGGCTTTGGAACGCGAGGTCCAGTAATGACCTGCTGGCGCTGGTCCGAACGGCATCCCCGACCTCGCTGCAAAACCGCTCGATCTGGGCGGAGCCCGGGTTCTTGATCCCCCGGCGCCAACGCAGTATCGCCGCCGCTGCCAGTTCAGCCGCCTCGGTTGACCACTCTGCGAACTCGCCGGAAATGTGAAGTGCATCGGTAGGCGTAAAACCGGAATAACTGACATGACCTGAACGGCACAAATCGTTCAGGTGGCGCCTGTGGCTGTGGCTGATGATGATGTGATCCAGTGGACAGGGCTGATCCTTCAGGCGCTCGAGGATTTCGGCTTTTTTCGGGTCGATCGATGCCGCATCGACATGATCTCGCTGCACCACGGCAAACCAACCGGAAAACGGGATGATATCCTTGTGCGAGAGTTGGATTTGCAATTCCTTGAGCACCCCCGGCGCATGGCCGATCTGGCTGATCGGAACCGCCCGTCTAGGGCCAAGCTGAACGCGGTCGTCGCGGTCGATGTCGACCAGGCTGTCGCCCCCCAATGCAAAGGTGCGCAAATCGATGGCCTGGACCATGGTACGGGCATCCCCCACGATGGCGCCTTCGTCACTCAATTTGACCCTGCCGCCCTGCAGCACGCCGATGTCTGTTGTGGTGCCGCCCATGTCCGACAAAATAAAATCGTCTATTCCGGAAAGAGCCTGGGCGCCGATCATGCTTGCCGCTGGCCCTGACAAGATGGTTTCGATAGGGCGCTCCTGCACGACATCAGCGGCGATCACCGTACCGTCCCCCTTGACCACCATCAGTGGCGCATCAATTCCAAGGTCGGACATACACTGCCTGACGGCAAGGATCAGGCCCCGAATCTTGGGGATCAAGCTGGCATTGAGTGCGGTCGTCAATGCGCGCCGTGGTGCATCCAGAGCCGATGTCAATTCATGTCCGCAAGTCACCGGCTTGTCGCAAATCCGGCCGATGAGCTCTTTCGCCCTCAGTTCATGGGAGGGGTTGCGGACGCTGAACTGGGCTGAGACGGCGAATGCATCCACCGCATCAGTCTGTTCACGTACGATCTTTTCCAACTCGAATTCATTGAGCGTGGTGATCTCGCGGGCCATGCCGTCGTGGCCCCCGCAAAGATTGAAAACCCGTGCGTCCGGGAGCTTTTGGCGGATCATGCTCTTGTCGACCATGCTCTGTTCGTAGCCGATAAAAATTGAGCAAATCCGCGAGCCGTCACCTTCGACAAGGGCATTGGTGGCGAGTGTCGTGGATATCGATACCATTCTGATTTCCGCCCGAGCGTAGCCGTCGGGCAGGTCCGATATCACGCTTCCCATGGCGTTCCGGAGACCGATGGCGAGATCGTAGCGGGTGGTCAATGCCTTATCGCTGCGCAGGATCGACGAGTTCGACGCGTTCAGGAGGACCGCATCGGTATACGTTCCGCCGGTATCGACGCCCAGATACAGGCTCCGTCTGCGAGTTTGTTCAGCCATTCTGCGTGCCCTGGACTCGATCGCACGATCGCGCAGTTTGAAAAAGCGAAGTTCTGCATTCTACTGCAAAATACCCGGCTTGGATGTCGTCCCTCGAACGAGAGATGGCGGGTTTGCGTGGTGTATCGTTCTGATCGCGACATTATATAATCGGCTGCGCTGATCGGTTTTCTGGGTGTCGGTACGCAGGGAGGCTATCACAATCAATCAACATGCCCTGGGCAGACGCAACAAGGTCTAAAGATGACGAACAAGAATTTTATTGCTGGCAGGTGGTGCGGCGGGAGCGACCAGATTGCCGATATCAATCCCTCTGATCTGGATGATGTCATAGGGAACTTTGCCCAGGCGGACGCCAACGACCTCGACAGGGCGCTCGACGCGGCTCGTGACGCGGAGGACGAATGGGCGGGAGTCGGGCTGGAGAAGCGCTATGAAGCGCTGCTGAGCATCGGCCGTGATCTCATGGACAGGTCGGGTGAAGTGGGCGAACTGCTGTCGCGGGAAGAAGGAAAACCCCTGGCCGAAGGCAGGGGCGAGGTCTATCGATCGGGCCAGTTCTTCACCTACTACGCGGCCGAGGTACTGCGCCAGATGGGCGAATGCGCGGATTCGGTCCGTTCCGGTGTGGATGTGGAGGTTCGCCGTGAACCCATGGGCGTCGTGGCAATCATCACGCCGTGGAATTTTCCCATCGCAACCGCGGCCTGGAAGATCGCTCCGGCACTGGCTTATGGCAATTCGGTGATATGGAAACCGTCGAACCTGACGCCGGCCGTCGCGGTCAAGCTGTCCGAGATCATCGGCCGGCAGGAACTGCCGGCGGGTGTGTTCAATCTGGTCATGGGGGGCGGTAGTACCATCGGCGATTTGCTGGTCGGCAGCGGCAAAATCGACGCCGTCACTTTTACCGGTTCGCTGAACAGCGGCCGCAAGATTGCCGCCCGGGCGGTACCGAACCTGACCAAGATCCAGTTGGAGATGGGTTCTAAGAATGCGCTGTATATCGACGACGACGCCAGTGTGGACGTCGCGGTCGAATGCGCGATCAATGGCGCCTTCTTCGGAACCGGGCAGAAATGTACGGCCTCATCGCGGCTGATCGTCCATCAGGCGATACACGACGAGTTCGTGGACAGGATGATGCACGCTACCGTGTCCCTGCGAGTGGGCCACGCCCTGGAGGAGAGGACCCAGATCGGCCCGGTGGTGGACCAGGCTCAGTTGGAGCAGAACGAGCAATACCTGGAACTCGGCAAGTCGGAAGGTGCCAAACTGGTCTGCGGTGGCGACCGGGTCAAACGCGTGACCGAGGGATACTTCATGGCACCCGCGTTGTTCATCCGTGGCGACAACGACATGCGCATCAACCGGGAAGAGATATTCGGGCCGATCACCTGCGTAATAGAAGCCGACGACTATGACCACGCACTTGCCCTGGTGAACGATACCGAATTTGGTCTGACCTCCGGCATCATCACGCGCTCGCTTTCCAAGGCGGCGCATTTCAGGCGCAACGCCAAGACCGGGTGCGTCATGGTCAATCTGCCCACCGCGGGCACGGACTACCACGTACCCTTCGGCGGCCGAAAGAACTCGAGCTACGGCAGTCGGGAGCAGGGGACCTACGCCCGCGAATTCTATACCCAGGTCAAGACCTGCTATACGCGAGCGGAAACCTGACCCATGGACCGGCAGGTCGGACCCCTCATCGATGGCCTTCAGTATTCCAACTGGAGCCGGGAGATATTCGAGCAGATGCGCGCCGGCGGCGTGGACTGCGTACACGTAACGATCGTGTATTGGGAAACCACCATCGAAACCATCAACAACATCACCGAATGGTGCAAGCTGTTCAGGATCCACCAAGACCTGATCATGCCGGTTCGATATGCCGAAGATGTCAACCGGGCAAGGGAATCAAACCGGACCGGCATCGTTTTCGGATTCCAGAATTGTTCCCCGATAGACAACGACGTCGGTCTGGTGGAGATTTTCCACCAGCTTGGTGTCCGGTTCATGCAGTTGTCCTACAACAACCAGAGCCCGCTGGCGACCGGTTGCTACGAAACCGTGGATCCTGGAATCACGCGCTTCGGCAAGCAGGTCATCGCGGAGATGAATCGGGTCGGCATGACCGTCGACATGTCTCACAGCAGTGAACGATCTACCCTGGAGGCCATTGACATTTCACAGCGGCCCATCGCGATCACACATGCCAATCCCGCGTTTTTCAGACAGGCGCTGCGCAACAAGTCCGATGCCGTGCTCCAGGCTCTCGCCGATAGCGGGGGCATGCTTGGATTCAGCGTCTACCCGTTCCATCTCAAGGATGGTCCGCACTGCAAGCTCACGGATTTTTGTGAAATGGTCGCAACAACCGCCGACATCATGGGCATCGACAATCTCGGTCTGGGCACGGACCTGTGCCAAAACCAGCCGACGTCGGTGCTGACCTGGATGCGCAGCGGCCGCTGGTCGCTGGAAATGGATTTTGGTGAGGGATCGCCCGACGACAGCGACTGGCCGGCACAGCCGGCTTGGTTCCGGAGCAATCTGGATTTTCGAAATATCAGTGAAGGCTTGACCCGCCAGGGGTTCTCCAACGATGAAGTCGACAAAATCATGGGGGCCAACTGGTTTCGCTTCTATAATAGGTCGTTCACAGCTCATGAATCCTGATCAATCATTGTCTGCGGTCGCCGCCGGTATCGAGAGGTACATGCGACCTCCCCATGTGGTTATGCGGCTGGAGCGTTTGGGCAGCCTTCACCAGACCAGGATAAGTTTCATGCGCTCGCTGGTTCGCCGCATGAACCGGGAAAAGTGGACAATCGAAAGAACGCAATGGGACGTAAACGAGCTGGGTTACGGGGTGGCCGTATACACGGTCGGTACGCCGGAACGCTCATATAGTCTGGTCGCGTTTTCGAACAAACTCGACGACGCGGACAGGACGGATCGGGTGATCGCGGAAAAGTGGGATGCGACGTTTGCACTGGTTGACGGCATACCCGACGATGCGGACATTGAGCGACTGGGCCGCTGCATCCCGCTGCAGGAAGCGGGCCGTTGTTCTTCATCCGAACTGGTGCTGAGCCGCGCCAACAAGAGCGTACGGTTGTTCGACTACGTAGTGGAGTGTCTGGCACATGGCAGGCAGCCTGAAATCCAGCGTCTGGCCGAGGTGGGCTACCTGATGCGGACAACCGCGGTCTATGGCAACGGTAAGTTCGGCCTGTCGGACCGCGAAAAGGTCATGCGCGAGGAGGTGATGTGCAGCCCATACCGCGCCGAACTCCTGTCCGTTTATCTCATCCGCTGTTTCACCCACGATCTGGTGGATCACGTCGCTTCGATGCGCGGCGGCGGACGCAGTGTAAAACTGGACAAGCAGCGCAAAACAATACTTGGAATCGGCAACGCCACCGGGCTGGGTATGGCGCCATATCTGCACAAACACCCGGCACTGCTGAACAACTGGATCGTGGCAAGAGAAACGGCGCTTGGGCGGGTCAGAGCCGTCCCATCTGCGACGCCGGAAAAAGTGGAGCGGTTCCGGACGCTGCTTGAGCGCGCGGCCGAGCACGTACATCAATGGCGCACCGACGATGCACAGCAGTGCGTCCGTATCGAGCAGCTGAGCAAAGACCTCGAACACATTCGCAATCGGCCTATCGATGAACACTATCCGTGGCACGAGTTGATGCAATGGGCCGAGACCAGCCTCTCAATGGAGGCGCAGGAGATGCTGGCCAGCTTGCTGATGGAGCCGTACCCCGAGCTGGTTGATGAGCTGGAATGTACCATGGGTGCGGACGAGAGCGTATCCATCCATCCCGATGCCACGGTACGGGAACTTATCGATACTATCGAACAAAGCTACGAGTGGGCACTGCAGATCGATTTCGAACAGGCTGGCGCCAGCCACTGGTTCTGGTATGTTTCGAAGGAAAAGCTCGAACCCCGAATTGGTGCACGCGACGATGAGACCGGCGCGGACAAGGAAATGCCGCTGGGCGTCGCGGTGCAAGCGCAGCGCGTTTACGCGGATCTCAAGGCCACGAGAAATCCGCATCAGACGGTGGCCGTGTTCCTTGCACTCCATCCACAACACCGGCACATCGTCAGGCGGATTCAGAACATGGTTTGCAGGCCCTACGGAGAAATCCAGGACAACCTTCTGGATGAACACATGCGGCCCATCGATATGCTGCGCGGCAAGCTTTCATTCTTCGGCGCCACCAAATTCGATCCCAAATCGGACCGATGGACCCGCATCACCATGTATCAGGGCGCGCCTCTGCCGGAGGGACTGCACGCCGACGATGCCGACGACTGGTGCTTCCCGGTGATAGAGGGCATGGAGTCCGCCGCTTCGAATCCGGTTTGATGCACATATCATTGAATGAATTGATGCTGACCTGTCAGAAGGCTGCACGCGGCACGGGTATTGCCGAGGGCGCCGCGGAGGACCTTCGAAAGGCGGCGCTGTGGCTGGCGCTGCATGGATTCCCGGCCGTTGATAGCGTATACGATGCGTTAGTGGCGGTGGAAAGCGGGGTCTCGGCTTACGGTGAGTTCACCCTATCGGATGACGCGATCGACTGGCATCCCGGATGCGGTGCGGAAGGACTGTCAGCCGCATCGATCGGCGGAGCCGCGGCCGATCTCTTCACCCTGTTCCTGCCAAACGAGGACGGCACGGCCTGCTTGCGCAGCGTCGATGTGCCGTTGTTGCAGTTGGCGCAATTCGCAGCCAATATGCCGGCTACGGCGCGGATTCTCATCCGATGGTTCGACCAGAACTCCAGAATAGATTTTCGCCTGACGGCCGGAGAGTTGGGGCTGATAGCTTGCAAAGGTGCCGCCTACGCGAGCGGGCGGTTTCAATTCGAGGTGTCGCAACACACCTGCGGGAATGTGACGGTCGACGACAATTTCACCGTTGTGGCAGAAGATGAAAACATGTCCCTGCGCGGTCTCGATGTCGACGAGGTCATTTGGGAAAAGTTGAAGGCTTTTGCGGATCTGACCCTGGTGGAACCCACGGCAAGGTCCCGGGCACTTGGTGCGGGAGCCGGACTCGACGACAACGACTAGGAATATAT
>CAMYOI010000182.1 GCA_947259955.1 uncultured Gammaproteobacteria bacterium | reverse complement strand
GCCAAGCTCGCCAAGAAACCGACGTCCGATTTCAACGCGTTCGACTACATCCTCAAAGGTATTTCGTACAAAGAGCAGTACAAGGCGGAAACACTCCCCAAGGCGCACGAATGTTTCGATAAGGCCATCGAACTGGATCCCGACAGCGCCGAGGCCTACGGATGGAAGGCTTGGGTTTACTTGTTGGAGCCATTGTTGGACAGCGCCAGTGATAGCGACGAGTCGTTGAATCAGGCCCTCATCGCGGCGAAAAAGTCGATAGCAATAGATGCCTACTCGGAAATAGGCCATTGGTCGCTGGCTGAGGTGTACACTGATTTGGGTGACAAACGCAGGGGATTATCCGAGCTGGAAAAAGCGCTGGAAATCAATCCCAATAATCCGGATTTGATGGTACACAAGGGCACCACGCTATGTACCGGTGGCCAGTTCGACGAAGGTCTGAAACTGATTCAGCAGGGTATCAAGTTCAACAAGCATTACCCGCAATGGTATTTCTGGCATCTAGGTATTGCCCTGTTTGCCGGGCACAAATGGCAGGAGTGCATCGATGCGTTTATTCGAATGGATGAGCAGAACAAGGATACCCTGACATACTTGGCGGCCAGCTACGTGCTGGTGGAAAATCTGGCAGAAGCCAGGGCCTGTTTTGTGGAGTTGACTCTCCTCGATCCTGAAATCAATCCGGATGAGATCGAAAAAACTCATTCCTACCTGGCCGCTAAAACGCTGCAACTGTTGATCGATAGTATCAGGATTTTGATAGCGGACGAACGACCGCAAGACAAACTAAGAATCGTCAAGAGTTGAGAGTCCGAAATAGGCAACTAGTACGTATTCGCTCTGAGACAGCGAATGACGGCTCAGAGTATTTCAGGGCCATTTGCCTGCTCTGACTCCGTACGGACAAATGGCCGGTTTTGCACTATGCCTCCGTCTGTTCAGCCAGTTCCAGCGCGTCATCAACCTCAATTCCAAGATATCTGACGGTGCTTTCCAGCTTGGTATGCCCCAGCAGCAATTGAACGGCTCGCAGGTTCTTCGTCTGTTTATAGATCAGAGAAACTTTTGTGCGGCGCAGTGAATGCGTCCCATAATCTATCGGATCAAGGCCAATCTCTCGCACCCACGCTGTCACGATACGGGCATATTGCCGGGTCGAGATATGCGGCGAGTGTTTGAATCGGCTCTTGAACAGATAGTCGTTAGTGCCGATCTTAGCGTGGTCAATCCAACTTGAGACAGCTTGCCGTGTCTGCCGGGTGATCTCGAACTGAACGGGCTGATTGGTTTTCTGCTGCATGACCATTGCGCGCTTTGCGATGGAATTACCGTGCGAGATGTCCCGAACTCGAAGTTTCACCAAATCGCAGCTTCTTAACTTGCTGTCGATAGCTAGATTGAACAGGGCAAGATCGCGTATCCGATTGTTCATTTGCAACCGTATGCGAATGGACCAGATTTCCTTGAGTGTCAGGGCTCGCTTCTGACCTACCAGTTTACCTTTGTTCCAAGGGATATTCCGCTTTCTATTTTGGGTAAGTAAATACATTTTGACTCCTCCAAATTGTTGATGGAAGAGAAAATGTACTGCTTCAATTCACAAAATGCTGATAAAAGCAGTCATTTGAGCAAGATTGAGTAACGGCTCAGGCTGCTCCTGAGCCGACCTTCAAGAGACTCAAACCAATGTGTCAGTTATACTTAAAGCGGTCATACCGCCTTTTCCAAGAATCCAGATAACCTTCGATCATGACATCAGGAAGCAAAGCGGTAACCATTATTGGATTGGGAGATATGGGGGCCGCGTTAGCTGAAGCTGCTCTAGGGCGGGGATATAACGTCTCGGTTTGGAATAGGAGCTTTGGGAAGGCAAAGAATCTGGAAGCTAAGGGAGCCGAACCTGTACCTGATTTGGAAGCGGCTCTTTCCAAAGGGTCGGTCAAAATATTTTGTGTATCTGACCATAGCGCAACAATGGATCTGCTGGAAAGTGACAGGGCGTCTGCCGCATCGAAAGGAAGAACGTTGATTCAGCTCAGCACCGTAACTTCCAGAGAATCCAGATCTCTTTTTGATTGGGCTAAACGTGCTCAAGCAACATACATGGATGGTCAAATACTTTCCTATCCAGATGATATGCGCGCCGGCCGCGGCAGTATTGTTTGTTCTGGAGATAAAGACGTTTTCGAAAACAACTGCGCCTTGCTTACTGATTTGGCTGGTAATGCCTTACACGTTGGCGACCAAATTGGAGCAGCGCCCGCATTCGACAAAGCGCATCTGGCTTGGGCAATGGGTAACTACTTTGTGTTTCTCCAGGCGGCTGCGATGTGTAAGAAATCGGGTGTCGATCTCAATTCGTGGTGCAATCACAACTTGCAATACCTAGAGAGTGGCGATGCGGCTCGTGAGTTTGGAATTCTTACAGAGCAGGTATGCTCGCGCACCTATGAGCAGGGATTTGATGCGTCATTGGAAGTATGGGGGAATGTGATTGAAAAAACAGTCGAAGAGTTTGAAGCCGCTGGTATGAATCGCACACACCTGACATTCCTCGCTGAGCTAACAACGAAAGCTATTGAATCGGGAATGGGCAGGAAAGAGCTTGGTTTCCTTTTTGAGCTGATGCTGCCTGATGAACGAGGCAATAATCGGGAATAGGAGTCTGGGCTGAATCCGCAGCATCTAGTATGCATTCGCTCTGAGACTGCGGAGGTCAGCAAAGAGTTGCCTTCCAAACTAGATTTTTAAACGGCGGCTATCAATAAATCATTAGTTTTCATGGAAGCTGACATTCGTGAAACCTGCCCATTAGGCTGGAAATGCTCCTTTGCCGACCTTCCTTTAGAAGATAAAAACGAGCTGTTGCACTGCAGGCTCAAAGTCTCAGAACGACCCGTTGCTGCCATTCGAGCATCAGCGTGATGCGAATAATCGCGTCGATCGAGGATTCCGAGGCAATCGAGAAGATCTTTAAGCAACTGGCTGCGAAAGCCACGGCACCCGAAGCCACGAGGCGACCGCCGTGTCGGCGCCGAAAAGGCGGCTTATACTGACTAGACACGACTTGGTTTCCACCAACCGAACCATGGACGAGGCCATGAAATTTGTGATATTAAGAGGTGCCATCGTACGCGAGAAGGTACCGTTCTCGAACGCTAGGGAAAAGGCCTGAAACCGAGAATAGGTACTTAACCCGCGTTTCTCGCCAGGCGGTGTAGAAAACTGATGAGGTATGTTCTTATGCGTAATCGTTGCAATCCTCCCTTTCGAATGTTGCTATTGTGGTTGCTTTTTCAATGCGCTCCCTCTGTCTTCGCTATCGATGCAGGTATGCCCAATCCGCCCAGTTCGCCGACGGTCGTCAAGGTCGGTGTAATTTTAGCGGACATCATCGAACTTGACGAGATGAAGGAATCCTTTCAGGCCGAGCTCATCATTCTTGCTGAGTGGGAGGATCCACGACTGGCTTTCGACTCCGAAGCCTACGGTAGCACCCGCAAACTCTTCCAGGGAGAATTTCAGTTCAACGAAGTTTTTACCGGGTGGTGGCCGTCCCTTCTAATACTCAACGAGGTCGGCTCGGGCGACGTCAACGCCCTGCAGATTGAGTTGTTTTCCGATGGCCGGGTGCGCTACAAGGAGCAGCGTAACGTCACACTGGAAACGCCCATGAATCTGCGAAAATTCCCCTTCGACACGCAAGTGCTGGAAGCCTACCTGATTGCCTTCGGTGACAACAGCAGGGAGGTCCTGCTGGAGGTCGATCAGCGCGTATTAGGCGCCACCGAGGAAATCGCCAATGTCCGCGACAAGGTCAATATTGCGCAGTGGCGGTTTGTCAACCTCGATCTGATTCCACTTACTTCAAGCTCTCGTTACTACGCAGATGAAGAGGATATTTCGGGAGTCATGCTGACCGTAACGATGCAGCGCAAGCCGTCCTATATGATCTGGAAAGTGCTTGTCCCTATGGTGATCCTGGTGTCGCTTATGTGGGCCGCCTTCTGGATGGATATTCACGACCTCTCCGACCGGCTGAACATTTGCTTCATCGGCATGCTTACCATTGTGGCCTATCAGTTCCTGATCGACGGCGTCATGCCGCGTATTTCATATTTCACCTTGGCCGACTCGGTTGTACTGTTCTCCTTTGTATTCATGTCTCTGACCATACTCGAAAGTCTCATCGTGGTGTCGCTCTCCGACGTCGACAAGGACGCTATGGCGCGGCGGGTGGATAAGACTGCAAAATGGCTGTTCCCCGCCGTCTATTTTTTCGGACTGATTGCCATCTACTTTTTTTATCAGCTTGTGGTAACAGGCTGATGACACCGGCCAGTCGGAGGTGCTGGGAACGTCATTTTTTGGCCGTTCAAAGCCGATCGATTGAGAAATAATGCCCTGAACAAAGCGATATTTAATCTGGCTGCTTTGTAGCTTTCAGGAGTCATGGACTCCGATCGTGTTGCAGTGCTCAGCTTCGACCGGATACGACCCACGGAGACATCCGTTTGTAGATCGTAGTGGTTCTGAGAACGTTCTGAAGTTCTCAGATCGCTAGTATCGGGTGTCATCTATTGCGGTACACTCCCGACGCATGAATAAGCTCGTACCTATACGTCGTAGTCTGCTGGTCAATCTGCTCCTGGTGATTCTGCTGCTGAGTGGAGCGATACTCGCAACCACCGTGTTCGAGGCTCGGCAGGTGATCCAGTCTCTTTCGGCATCAGTAATTAACCAGACGATGCAGGAGGTGGAGGCGCGACTGCAACGCTTCTTTGACCCGGCGACTCGCGGGTTGCAAATGGTGCGCTCCTGGGGCAACGCGGGGCTGCTCGACGAAGAAAAGCCGGCTGAGCTGACCGACGTTTTCGTGCCGCTCATACAGCAGTTCCCGCAGGTCTCTTCGCTGATGGTGTCCGACGAGCGCGGACGCGAGTACATGCTTCTGCGCACTACGAAAAAATGGCTCAATCGTCAGATCCAGCCTGATCAATGGGGCAACCGCGCGCACTGGGTTGAGTGGATTAACCACCGATCAGAGGCGCGCGAGTTTTGGGAGGAGCTGGATTACGATCCGCGGGTACGGCCCTGGTATCGCGAAGCGACCAGAAAGAGCGATACGAATCTCACCGCGACGCACTGGACGAAGCCCTACAAGTTCTTCACCACCAAGGATCCGGGTATCACCGCATCGACCACGTTCGATGTCGGTGATGGGCTTCAAAGGGTTATCGGATTCGATATTCTCCTCAAGGACATCTCAACGTTCACCCTTAACCTGCAGGTCAGTAGCAACGGCAAGACCTTCGTGCTTACCGACGACAATCGGATTATCGGCTTGCCTCGGGACGAGCGGTTCATCGACGAGGAGGCCCGAAAGCCGGCAATGCTGAGGACACCCGAAGAGCTGGGGATCCCGGTGGTGGCGGACGCGGTTCCCGTCTTGTCGGACACCACGGCAAACACCGGAGAGCCTCGGCGATTCTATAGCGGCGGCAAAGCGTGGTGGGGGGCCATCCGCCCATTCGAGTTGACACCGGAACGCAGACTCTTCATCGCGGTGGTTGTGCCCGAATCCGACCTTCTTTCTGGCCTGGACATGGTGCGCATCTGGATCGTGGGCATCACGGTGCTGGTGCTGGCGGTTTCCGCCTGGTGGGTAAGTCGTATGGCCAAAGGCTACAGCAAGCCGATCGAGGCGTTGGTGAGAGAAAGCGACCGCATCAGCCAAGGCGATCTGGAGCATCAGGAACCAGTTCGAACCCATGTAAAGGAGGTGCGCCAGCTTGCGGAGGCCCACAACCATATGCGTAATGGCCTGAGGGAACGAGACGTCATACGGAACCTGTTCGGAAAGTTCGTCCCAGAAGATGTTGCGGCGAGCTTGTTGCAATCGCCCGATGGACTAAAGCCGCAGTCGTGCGAGGCAACAATTCTGTTCGTCGACCTCGCCGGCTTTACCGCCCTGGCGGAGAGGGTGGGGCCAGAGGAGATTGTCGATGTATTGAACGCATATTTCACGAAGCTGGTAGCCATAATCGAGCAACATGGCGGCGTGGTCACCCAGTTCCAGGGCGATGCCATCCTCGCGGTGTTCAATGTGCCACGGCCGTTGATGCATCACGAACAGAAGTGCATTGAAGCCGCCCTGGCCATCCAAGCCGTTGTCGCCGAGGAGACGTTTCTCGGGCATCATTTGAAGTGCAGAATCGGTGTGAATACGGGCCAGGTAGTGGCTGGAAATGTCGGCGCCGACGGTCGCATGAACTACACGGTACACGGAGATGCGGTGAACCTTGCGGCCCGCCTCGAACAACTCAACAAGGAGCACGGGACCGGCATCCTCGTATCCGAGGACACAATTCGACAAGTTGATTCGGTGCAGTTTCGAAAGCTAGGTTCCGTTGACATTCGAGGTCGCTCCGTACCGGTCACCGTTTACACCGTTTAATTGTTCGATTCGACCTTTCACAGCCTCTTATGATGTTGATTTGATGCGTGTCATACCCGCGCAAGTGAACTGCAGCGGCAGCCCGGGACCTCACATAAAAATAGTCGCGCTGTTCCCATTCGCGAACCTATCTGATGCAAGACAAGCGGCAGCTCTCAGATTCAGATAGCGAAACCTTCTTTGCGTAGGCCAGATGCTGCAAACGTCCGCAAAGGAAGAGCTCAGCGGCCGTTCAAGACTCTCTTTTCACATCTGCCTGAATGGCTCCTCTTGGCCGGTTGCCGCCCTTGCAGCGCTGTAGATTTCGCTCTCCAACCTGGAAAAATTGACCGGCAGTTGACCGATTCATTGCGGACAGTCGAAATTCGAGCGTTTGGATCAGATTTCGACGGCATCGTAGGGGCGCTTTCGGCCAAAAGCCGACGCACAACGTGAGCGTTTCGCGCTCAGAAAATTCGATGGATTCCTGTGTTGTCGTTGGCCAGAATCGCTTTTTAACAGTGAAGAGATTGCACTGCGGTTGCCCCATGAAACTGTCATGAAGTTGACGAACATCATAAATAAAGACAATTTGGGGTAATCTGTACGGAGTGGGCAGTGCAATGGGGAGTGCCTAGTTAGGACGACTTATTTCCCGGTCTGACTGGGATCTGAAATCTAGTGCCCCATCATTTTTGAGATTGCTTCCATCGATTTCTCCGTGTCAGGTCAGAACGAGGTGGGCACCAATTCCGATTAAAACAGCCGCTGCGAGGAAATCGAGGGCACGGTGCGCGACCGTGCTGCGTCTTAGCGTGTTTGCAATCGCGCCCCCGCTCAAGCTAACAATCAAATCGGCAGGTATAGCCGTTAACGGTACCAGCATCCCAAGAATGAGCATTTGAGTGGTCACATTGCCGAGGCTGGGATCGACAAATTGCGGTATAAAAGATGCGAAGAACAGAATCGTCTTGGGATTGAGCAGCTCCACCCATATTCCTTGCACAAGGACTTTGCCATACGAAACATTTCGCAAGTGTTCGCTGGAAACGTCGCTTCCGTCGCTATTCTTTCTGGTGACA
>CAMYOI010000181.1 GCA_947259955.1 uncultured Gammaproteobacteria bacterium | reverse complement strand
TGCCGGAGCCTTCCGGCGCTCGGAACTCGTGGCGCTGACCACCGGAGACTTAATTGATCACGCCGAAAGCGGGATCGAGGTCGTCGTCCGACGTTCGAAAACCGATCAAGCCGGTGAGGGCCAACGGATTGCCATCGTGCGCGAAGCCGACTCGGCGTATTGCCCCGTCAACGCCCTCGAGACCTGGCTACGTGCGGCCGCAATCACAGAAGGCGCCCTTTTCCGCCGCATCAGCCGCGGCGATCACGTGCGTGACACCGCGCTCAGCGCGCAGAGCGTGGCGCTGATCGTGAAACAGTATGCCCAGCGCGTGCAACTCGATCCGGCGCAGTTTGCGGGACACAGCTTGCGCAGCGGTTTTTTGACGAGTGCGGCGCGCCAGCGCGCGAGCATTTTTAAGATGCAAGAGGTTTCGCGGCATAAGTCATTGGACGTCTTGCAAACCTATGTGCGCGATGCCGAGAAGTTTGACGATCACGCCGGTGCCGGTTTGCTCAACACGCACAACGGCGACGCGGTTAAGTGAAGCAAACAAGTTGTCTAGTCTGTTGACGATTGAGATTGTATCTTGATGTCTATATGTTGGAAAATCTATGATTGTAGTTTTCTAAGATTCGTTGGTTCAGAGGTTTTCTATAGACTCGCTTATGCGATTTAAGGTTTTTGAATGCCTACGATTCTGAGGAGCGGACCGTATCGATTCTTCTTTTACTCTAGTGATGGAGATGAAGCGCCTCATATACATGTTCAAAGGGATAATTCAGTTGCGAAGTTTTGGCTTGAACCACTTCGCTACGACCATAGTGTTGCGTTTCGCGCTGTCGAGCTGAGGCGAATTCGAGATATTATTGAGGACAATAGCAACGAATTTCTGGAGGCGTGGAATGAGTACTTCGGCCAATGAAATAAGTAAACCGGTCGCGATGACCGTTGACGTTACTGACGATACGATTAGTGTCGAGCTCAGTGATGGTCGTAATATATCGGCTCCACTAACTTGGTATCCTCGCTTAGAGCACGCTACTTCAAAGGAGCGGAAAAATTGGGAATTGTTGGGCTCGGGGAGTGGAATTCATTGGCCCGAAGTCGATGAGGATATTAGCGTAGAGTCACTAGTAGCCGGTAGACCTTCTAACGAATCTCAGGCGTCACTTCGCAAATGGCTTGACTCTCGTCGCGCCTAACGGGATCCGTTGCGGGGTTCTCGTTACCACGTTGTCAAAAGTGCCGGTAGTGAATCCTGAGTCCGTTCCCCCAAAGGTACACAAAGTCTCATAGCGCGTACATGCGGGTTATCGCGTTCGTTTTACGAAACGAGCATCCCGATCACTGCAAAACGGGTGGTCATATTTAAAGCGAGCCAGAAATTGAAAGATCGCATAGCGGCCAACGCAGATGCCCTTCGCAGAGAAACGGAAATAAAGGACAAGGTTATAACCGCCTCCCAAAAAATGGCTTCCTGAGAAGCTGTCCCTCGTCATTATTCATCCGCGAGTGAAAACAACAGGTTATATTCTAACGCTGACCTTCGTCGCAGACCCATGCGAGCGGTTTGAGATCGCCGCACCGAAAGGGCACACTTTGTCGCCATGCTACGTCCCATAGTCTTTCTCGTGACCCTCGCTGTCCACATCCTTAGAGCCCTCTTTCGGGTGCGAACAAGATTCGTGTAAAAAGGTGCCACGCCTGTGGATAACTTTAAACTGGAACGTATCGGTCGCGTGAATCCCATAATCTTCTCCATTTTTGGAGGACTATTATGGACAATTCACCTAGCCACGAGCGCATTGCCTACCCGACGTTGCCCAACCCTCCTGTTGTTTCTATACCTAGATTGCAATTCACCGGCATGATTGGGGAGCATTATTTCACCGGAGAACGGGGGAAGCCGGTGGCGTAGAGAGGACAGCGTAAGGGGATCGGTTTTCCCGGTTGTTTCACCGGCAGGCATTGGATTTACGAGTGCGGCACAATAGGCGGTGTGTAAATAGAGAGAGGCCCGCCACGGTTGGCTCCGTGCGGGCCGATGGCCGGTGCAAATTCGCTATGAATGTAGCCTTACCGGCGAGGAGTACGTTAACCAAAAGGCATGGCGCAATGCAAGTCTGGCGCACTGTCCGTTACATCCTGGGGGCGGTTGCGGATATACGCGCCACGGCACCTATGAGCGTTATTTCCCGCCCGGAACTCGCATAGCCCGCTGGTACTGCCGGCGGGGTCATTGTACGTTCAGTCTGTTGCCGGACTGTCTGTCGGCGCGCCTGCCAGGCACTCTGGACGAGGTGGAAGCGGTGGTCGGTAGCGTCGAGCAGGCCAGGAGTCTGGAGTCGGCGTGCATGGAACTGCGCCTTGAGGTTGAGTTACCGGGTGTACTGCGCTGGGTGCGTCGGCGCGTTCAGGCCATTCATGCGTCATTGAACACGCTCAAGGGGTTGATGCCTGAGCGCTTTGCCGGGTGCGAGCCCAGGCTCGATGCTTTCGCCGAGCAACTTGGAGTCGATGGTGTGCTGCCGGTATTGCGGCAAATCGCTGCGCCTTACCTGCCGTCGCTGCCTGCACCTCTCGGATTCATCCCCCGACATCTGCATGGCGGTGAACAAGATCGGTCTCGCCAACACCCGGCGGGACCGGACCCACCGGTGTTGATCACGTAGCTTTCCCCCTCCAGTCAATCTTGTGTCATCCGAGGAGGATAAGCCGATGAACGATTCCGATGCCGACCATCGCCAACAGGTGGCGCTGTTCCGCTACGGGCTCATTGCCGATCTGGTGCGCCTGGAGCCGGGCTCGAAGGGATTGTATGCAAAGATCGCCGACAAGGCCGCCGGGGAATACACCATTCCTGGAACGACCCGTACCCGGGTGGCCGCCGAGACTCTCCGTGACTGGATCAAACGCTACCGTCACGGAGGTTTCGATGCCTTGTTGCCCAAACCCCGTGCCGATCGGGGCCAGTCGCGCTCACTGCCGGCAGCCGTCGTCGATGCCCTGCTCGGGACCAAGGAAGGCAATCCCGCACTTTCCGTGCAACTGGTCATCCGCGAGGCGCGCAAACACCCCGAAGTCCCGGCGGACCTTCCCCTGCCCGCGTCCACCGTCCACCGCCTGCTCACCCGCCACGGCCTGATGGATAAAACCGGGGAAGAGAGCGGTGATGCCGATCGCCGTCGTTTCGCCTTTCGCCAGGCTGGCGAGCTGTGGATGAGCGATGTCATGCACGGGCCGAGCGTGTTCATCAAAGGCCGCACCAAACGCAAGACTTACCTGATCGCCTTCATCGACGATGCCACCCGGGTCATTCCCTATTGCGCCTTCACACTGGCAGAAAATACCCGCACCTTCCTGCCGGTGCTCAAGCAGGCGATATTGCGCCGCGGGCTGGCGCAACGACTCTACGTCGATAACGGTGCCCATTACCGTTCCCAGCATCTGGCACTGGTGTGCGCCAAGCTGGGTATCGCACTCATCCACGCCAGACCTTATCGACCTCAGGGAAAAGGAAAAATCGAGCGCTGGTTCAAGACCGTACGCGCTCAGATGCTCACCCGTTTGACAGAAGACGATACACGCAGCCTCGAGGCCATTAACCGCCGTCTACACGGGTGGGTCGAAGGAGAATACCACCACGCACCCCATCGCGGACTTGGGGGCATAACACCACTGGAACAGTGGGCACAGACCGGCGAGGCGGTGCGCTTCCCCGAACCCGGCCTGGATCTCAATGATCTGTTCCTGTTCGAAGCCCAACGTAAGGTACAAAAAGACCGCACCGTCAGTCTCAACGGCGTGATCTACGAGGTCGATGCTGCTTTGGTTGGAGAGAAAGTGACCCTGCGCTTCGATCCCGCCGCCGCACCCGAACGCGCTATACAGGTCTGCTACAAAGGCAAACCAATCGAACTCGCCAAACCGGTACAGACCTACGCCAATTGCTTCGTCAAACGCAACCGCCCGTCATCGACCCTGAACGTCGAGGGCCCCGCACCTGAACTGCCCCCTACAGGCCTGAAACTGCGTACCCTGCCCGATGACCCTGAGGAGAATTGCTGATGTACCGCAAACACTTCGCTCTGACCGCATTTCCCTTCGACCTCACACCCGAACCCGAAGACCTGTTCGCCTCATCCACCCTGGCCGAGGCCGAAGTGCGACTCAAACATCTGCTCGAGTTGCGTGCCATCGGACTGGTCACCGGTGAAGCCGGTTCCGGAAAAACCACCGTCTGCCGCAAGGTCGCCTCCGACCTGCACCCGGGCCTGTATCGCGTCTTCTATGTGCCCCTGTCCACCGGCAACGTCATGGATATGTACAAATCCATCAGCTGGGAACTGGGACTGCCCACCGAGCGCTCGCGCGCATCTGCCTTCCGCATCATCCGTACCGAAATCACCCGCCTCACCCTGGAGGCCAAACAACGTCCAGTCCTCATCATCGACGAGGCCCACCACCTCAGAAACGAAGTGCTCGAAGACCTGCGACTGCTCACCAACTACCGCATGGACTCCGACAACCGCCTGTGCCTGCTGCTGGTCGGACTCACCGAACTGCGCCGACGACTGGCCATGGCCGTGCACGAATCCCTCGCACAGCGCATCATCGTCCGCCATCACCTCGCCGGCCTCGACCGCGAAGAACTACCCCAGTATCTCTCTCACCGCCTGCATCTGGCCGGCTGCGAATTGCCCCTGTTCGAACCCCCAGCCATCGAAGCCTTGTTCCAGGCCACCCGGGGCATGCCGCGCAATGTCAATCGACTCGCTCACTACGCACTGACCAGCGCCGCCATCGACAAAACCCGCACCGTCAACACCGAGCATGTCCAGACCGCTCGCGAGGAAATCGCACCATGAGCACCCTGTCAGAGCAGTTTACCCTGCTCTTGCCCGACTACTGGACACCGCAACAAGCCCTCGCCATCTACGAACTGCTCAACGAACTGACCGAGGCCATCTGGAATCACTATCAAATCCCAATGATCGAACTGTTGACTGCCGAACTCGATCAGCACAACACCTCTCAACTCGACCTGTTCGACTTCAACGATACAATCCCGTTCTGAACCGATTGCGGTAGGCTACCGCCTGCCGCTGTCGCGCCATCGTCCCCGCCATGACGCCGCATCGTTCACCTTGCACCAGCCACACCTCGTCTCCGAACTTCCCTGACTCTTTCCCGGATTACTCCGTCTTCCAACGCTATCCCACCGGAGGTTCCAATGTGGGAACGTACGCCGCATCCGGCGCAAAATTTATTGAGAAATTGACGGTGAAATAAAATGAGAGACAACACAAAAAGGCGGGAAAAGCTTGCGTATTACGTCAAGGTGATCGAGTTGGTGAGTAAGAATCTGTAAATGGCAACAATACTGCAAACTCGTTGTTTAGATCGACGACCGTTTCAAAAGTGAGTAGGTGTTGTCGTGGCGGCCTCACGGACTGATGCCGGTCTAATATCGCGCTATAGAGCCGTATCGTTGCGTCGCACAATTTTACTTTCGCGACCCTTCGATTTTCGAATCCGGCTCATCAAGCTGAATTTCGGGAAGAGCGGTGTCTGGTGAGAGCAGGTGCCCACCTCCAAATACTTCCTGAACATCAGGGTCCATCATTACAGCGATTACCTTGTTGTACGCTCGAGTAATTTTCCCAATTCCGTCAGGTGACATTACATCCAACTTATCACGAATAGATCGATCGTCAAGAAACTGGGCTTACTAATGCCATAGACTTTGAGAAGACTTTAGTTATCCACACCCCTGATTTTGACCGCGTGAATAGTTGATACTATGTATGTATGGGTACTCCGAGTACAGTTGTATATTTTGTAGCTGGCGTAAGCGCGGAGTACCCCTTCAGCTTTGCGCTAGCCACAAAGTATTCAACCTAAAACACGCTTGATTGGCGTGTTTTTTTTGATGGGGTAAGGTGGCGAATCTACAAGCCTCCCATTGGTTGCCATTAAATTGTAGAACTCATAGCCCGATGGCCTAGCAGCATCTAGGATTCCAACAGCGATGAGGCCTCTGTTATCGTAGCCTAGACTCTTGAGCGATAACACGCACGGGGTAGAACACAGGACACTAGCTGTGAGTCTACTTACAGTCTGAGAGGAGACGAGGTAGAGAAAAAACTACACCAAACTCGTTGAGGCAGCGGTGCGTCGCGGACGGCTTTTAGCCGCTCTGTTCCATCGCGATGAATTAATAGCAGTAATGTAATTACATACTCAATGGATGCTTCACTATTTCATAAGCAATACAAGGTAGTTGAAAACGATAACCGTGAATGGTGGCAAGAACTGGGTAAGGAAATGACGGCTTACTTTGGAAAGAACGCTTACTGGGTATTTTGGAAGCTACCCGAAGCGACGGAGTTTCGAGTTCGGAGAGCTTTTCAGATTGCACAGAAGGAGGGTGATCGGAATTTCAGTCACTTCCTTTGCAACATCAAAAGGGGTTAACATTATTGTGGCCAATCAGTGGCCAGTTTAATCTTTTTTAGTGGTAAGTTATTGTTTTTATGGTGGCCAGGGACAGAATCGAACTGCCGACACGGGGATTTTCAGTCCCCTGCTCTACCGACTGAGCTACCTGGCCATATTAGGGCTTGCGTGCGCCCGGCTGTTCTCCGGTACTGATCTGGTATGAGATGCCGAGCTACTTCGGTGCGGGCGAGGGCGGGATTATAGCCTAAACCGGCCAATTCCCCGCAAGGTCCTCCTTAGACATAGAATTGGGTGTCTAAAGAGGTGGGGCCGAGGGGCGACACTGCGCTAAGATGAAGTTTTGACTGGCCGATGATGTCCCGCAGCAGCCACGACTACTGGGAGCACTATGATCACGAAGCGGACATGGGAATTCGCGGCGTGGGTAGTTCCCTGTCGGCCGCGTTTGAACAGGCGGCGCTGGCGTTGACCGCTATCGTCACGCATCCCGCTGATGTGCAGCCTGAAACACGGATCGACTTGAGCTGTGAAGCGCCTGACGACGAATTGCTGTTTGTCGAGTGGTTGAACGTGCTGGTGTACGAGATGGCAGTGAGAAAGATGCTGTTCAGTCGGTTCCAGGTGCAGCATTACAACGGCAAATTAACCGGACAGGCCTGGGGCGAATCCGTCGACGTTGAGCGTCACCATCCCGCCGTCGAGGTCAAGGGGGCGACGCTCACGACGCTGTCCGTCTGCCGAAACGAAAATGATCGGTGGGTGGCACAGACCGTGGTGGACGTCTGATGACAACCCGGATGAGGGGTTACATATGGATCTCGATTTACTGAATCGACAAGACGAGTTTACCTGGCGTATCGAGCCTCACGGCGCCATGCGGGTGCCGGCGGTGCTGTTTGCCTCGAAAGAACTGATCCAGGCCATGGATCACAAGGTGTACGAGCAGGACTGCAACGTTGCCATGTTGCCCGGTATTGTCGGCGCCTCGTATGCAATGCCGGATGCACACTGGGGCTATGGTTTTCCCATCGGCGGTGTGGCGGCTTTCGATTCCGAGCAGGGAGGGATCGTGTCCGCGGGAGGGGTCGGTTTCGACATCTCCTG
>CAMYOI010000180.1:17651-22181 GCA_947259955.1 uncultured Gammaproteobacteria bacterium | reverse complement strand
TTGGTGCTCAACACGTTGCGTGCCAGCCGCGTAGCTGCCGACACCGCAGGTGTCATATTTGCGGTCAAGACCGGCACGGTGGGCGTAACGGACGCGCTGCTGACTCCGGCCATGCTGTCGCTGACATCCATGCTGACCGAAAGCGCCGTCGGTCAGTACGTGGAATCGGTGCGGGACAACTTGTTGGATCGCCAGCGCGCTCTAGTCCGGGAGCTGTTTCGCAAGGAAGTGCGGGATACCCTGATCGATCTGCCAAGTCGATCCTCCGCTGCCGGATTGTTTCTTGTGGATGCCGAGGATCTCGACGAGGCGGAGCGCCTGAAAAAGGAGGTTTGCTTTTGAGCAGAGAGTTCCGGGAACAATTCGACAAGGTCAGGGCATGGGCGGCCGAGGCTCAATCTGCGGGCTGGTTGACAGAACGCGACCTCGAAGGATTACACGCCATGGAAACCGACTTCGCAACGGAACTCTTCCATGATCGGGACCGCCGGCCCCTGATCGTTGCGTTCTTAGGCGGAACCGGAGTGGGCAAGAGCAGCCTGCTCAATCGACTTGCGGGGCACCCGGTCGCCAAGGTGGGGGTCAGGCGCCCGACCTCGACCGAGGCAACGATGTATGTGCACCGCAGCCAGGCATTGAATGTCTTTGCCGAGGGCAGTCCCATCGCGGATACGCGGGTCGAATACCATGATGTCGAGGCCCGGCGGGACGTGGCCTGGCTGGATATGCCCGATATCGACAGTGTCGAGGCCGGCAACCGGCGCCTGGTCCTGGCCTGGCTGCCCTATGTCGACTGGCTGGTCTACGTGGTTAGCCCGGAACGATATCGCGACGACATAGGTTGGCAACTGTTGGAACACCGCCACCGGAAACACCACTGGTTGTTTGTGGTCAATCGCTGGGACGAGGCCGTTGACGTCCAGTTACCCGATTTTGCCGCGGATCTCGTGGACGCAGGATTCGGCGATCCCCTGGTGCTGCGCACGAGCTGTACGCGGGCTCGTGACGATGATTTCGATCGGCTCGAGGACATCATCAATAAAGCCATACGAGACCACGGGCTCGCGGAGCTCCAGCGTATCGGAGTGCTGGCTAGGCTGGATGAACTGGAAAAGACTGCAAACGAGATGCGCCGCAGACTCGGGTCTTCGAGAGACTGGGACGTCCTGCGTGATCAGTGTGAGGAACAAATAGAGAGGCGGATTGGCATATATGAAGAACGCCTCGGTACAGACTTGGAGGTCATTGCACAGAAATACCCCCCCCGGCCGGCAGTATGGCGCACGGATCCGAGTCCACCCGCGTTACCGGAACAGGAGATATCGAAAACCATCGGAACGGCCTACACAAACGATCTGATCGCCGATATTTCAATGGATATGGCTGTCAGGGTCGAGGAAAAGGGTGTCCGGAGCGGACCGCTGCGGGCAAGCATGCAGGACGCCCTCGACAACGCCGGAACGCTGATCCTTGCGGAAATTCGCAACGGTCTCGCGGATGCCATGAAGGCTCCCGAGGGAACTGCGCAACGCATGACGAGACGAGTCATGGACGTATCGGTCTACATGCTGCCCATACTCGCGGGGCTTTGGGTAGCATGGAATGTCGTTTCGCGCTACCAGCAGGGCATCTCGGGTGAAAATGCATTTCTTGGCATCGACTTTGCGGTACACAGTCTATTGATGATCGGACTGTCATGGTTCGTGCCATTCCTGTTGTCCCGCTGGCTCCGACCGTCCTTGCGCGATGCGGCGCGGCGTGGCATCCGTTCCGGTCTTGGCAAGGCGGCGCAGGCCATCAAAGCCTCATTGACACAGGCGCTGGATGTTCTCATGAAGAAGAGGACGGCACTGTTGGCTGCATGGCCCGAAAAAATGCGCCCCGGAGGTCGAAAATGACTCGGAGCTTGACAGCCATCTGGCTGATGATTTTTTGCTCTGTCTTGGTCTGGTCCGCCATCTCGCCACGGCATTATCCAACCTGGGTGCTCGAGGTGCTGCCGGCCGTCATCGCGGTGATTATCATGGCATCGACACGAAAGACGTTTCCGTTGACGCCGCTTCTTTATACCCTGATCCTGATCCACTGCGTGATCCTGATGGTGGGCGGTCACTATACTTACGCCGAGGTGCCCGCTTTCGACAGATTGTCCGAGCTGTTGGGTTGGGAAAGAAACAACTACGACAAATTGGGGCATTTCGCGCAGGGGTTCACTCCAGCAATCGTGGCCCGTGAGATCCTGATACGCAACGAGGTGGTGAACGGCCGGGTTTGGCTGCCTTTCATCGTGGTATCGATTTGTCTCGCGGTCAGCGCATTCTATGAACTGATCGAATGGTGGGTCGCGATACTCTCCGGCGGATCGGCGGAGCAGTTCCTCGGGACTCAGGGCTACGAGTGGGATACCCAGTCCGACATGGGACTGGCAATGCTAGGCTCGATCATAGCCCTGTCGACGCTGTCGGCGCTTCACGATCGGCAGCTAAAACAGGTCATAAATCAAAACAACAAAGAAATATAACTGTCTGTTATTAATAGAATAACTTATTGTTTAGACAATGTGCTCCGAGTTGATTTTTTTAGTGCTCAACGTTTGTCTATTCGGCGCTTTTCACGCATCAGCCTTGCCACCCCGTATTCGCCAGAATCAGCTGAATTCGACAGGGAGCTAATCACGCCTTGCTGGTCTGAAACCGACCGGTTCTGACTCAGCTTGAATTTTCCATCCAGAGTGTCGATCCGAATACGGAATCCAACGATTGCCTTCAGAAGTTTGTCGAGGTGTTTTCCGGCATTGCCCACCTGCCAGGGATTTTGTTTTCCCTGTTCATGCACTTCAGTCAGACGCGACACGATGTCTAGCACGGCGGACTTTTCCTGGAGCAGTTCGAGCGTGCCCCTGCTGTGAACCACCGTGTAGTTCCAGGTCGGCACGTTCGATTGATCGGCATACCAGCCTGGCGACACGTAGCAGTGTGGGCCCTGGAATATAGCAAGCGCGGGTTGGCCTTCGTTCAGAGTTTTCCAATGGGGGTTGGCGCGGGCGAAGTGGCCGTACAGGACGCCGTTCGGGCCGTCTTCCGCATCGATCAGAAAGGGCAGATGTGTAATCTGCGGCGTGTTATCGGCTACCGTGATCAGGATGCCGAAATTGTTGCTGCGCATCAGATCGAAGAGCCTGTCGCGGTCGTGCTCGATGAATTGGCGAGGGATATACATTCTATTCGGATGGGATTGCCCGTGGCTGCCGGTTTTCATCGATCGCCACGTAGGTGAACTCGGCCTCTGTAACCCTGGCCACCTTGCCGGTGAATTCGCCGATCATGCGGCGTTCCGCGAAAACTTCGAGGGCTACCGTCAGCGAGGTGTTTCCGATCCGTTTGATGCTTCCGTAGATGCTTACCAGATCTCCGACATAAACGGGTTTTTTGAAGACAAAACTGTGTACGGCTACCGTTGCCATTCGGCCCCTGATGCGCTGCACCGCGACGATGCTGCCTGCGATGTCCGCGTGGGACATGATCCAGCCGCCAAAAATGTCACCGTTCGGATTGGTGTCCTTCGGCATCGGAATGATGCGGATGACCGGTTCGCGGTCCGTGGGCAGGGATTCGGTCGGTTCGGGCATCTTGCATTCACCATTTTTCGCAATATGGGCGAAGATCGATCTCGAAGGTCCAGGCGGATCGGGGCTGTTCGGAAACCCGGAGCACGGCATCGGCAATATCATTCGAATCGAGAAAAAAATCGTCCGGCTTGTCAGGCATGCGCGCCCGCGTCCTCGGGATATCGATTACGCCGTCTATGACAATGTAGGCGACATGGATGTTTTCCGGGCCGAGATGGCGAGCCAGCGACTGGGCCAGATTGTATTGGGCCGCCTTGGCCGATGCGAACGCGGCAAAACGGGCGCCGCCCCGTTTAGCGGCGGTCGCGCCCATCACGATGATCTTTCCCGCACCGGCGCCGCGCATTCCCGGTAGCACGGTCTCGACGCAGTGAAAGCAGCCCAGAGCGTTGACCCGCCACGCCTGTTCGAACGCGTCCGCGTCGATGTCGTCGATGCTGCCAAACACCCCGGACCCGGCGTTGTATATCAGAATGTCGGTGCGTCCGAGATCGCGTTCCACGGCGGCGAATGCGGATCTTATGGATTTGGCATCGGTCACGTCGCACACGTGCGTGTATGCGCCGGGCAGGGCCTCTTTCAGCGCTTCCAGATTTTGACTGCTGCGGGCGAGCAGGGCGGTGGTGTAGCCCGCCGCCAGGAATTTACCGCCGAGGGCAAGTCCGTTTCCCGGTCCGGCGCCAACGATGACACAGGTCTTGTCTGACATGAAACACTACTCCCGTATGGAGACCAGTTTGGTTTATATCCTATTCGGACGCCGTGACGAGATCACACCGAACGATCGATGATTGTAACTGCATTCTAGTGTACCCCGTGGTAAATTCTGTGACATTCAGCGAAGCGACAAGCATCCGAATTCAAGGCGCATTCGCGAAGCACTAGCGAGCTAATGGGAGCGG
>CAMYOI010000180.1:10004-17573 GCA_947259955.1 uncultured Gammaproteobacteria bacterium | reverse complement strand
GCCTTGTCCCCGTGTTTTTGGGGGACTCTGAATGTCACAGAATTTACGACGGGGTACACCAGCGCGCATTTCTCACCCGGCGGCTAGCGCGCATATTGCACCAGTATCCCGAGCGATGACCAAGCCCAGGCGAAGCTGATCAAGTCAACGCCGGGATAGGCCGACCCCGATGACAAACTGTCCTTTTGATCAATCTATTCAAATCGGTGTATTTGTGAAATAGATCAAGGGCATAGAAAACAATCACGGCCGGTCTGGTGCGATATGCGGGCTAGAGGCCTCCGGATAGCTTCACTTCGCTCGCAATGACGAGGCAGCGGTTTGCTCTGGGTCAATTTGGGTCGCGGAATCATCTGCGGCGCCCTGTATCGCGCTCTCCAGCGCGTTCAGGTTTCCGGCGATCCAGGTTATTCGGTTATCGGCGGACGGTGTACCGCAGAACAGGAGCTGATCTCCGTGTTTTAGCACGGTATCGGTTTCCGGAAGCATCACCGTTTCCTTCTCTCTCTTCAAAAGAAGGGGAAGTGGGGACGCTTTTTCGCCTGTGCATTTCTGCGCTTCATCCAGGATCACCGACAGGCTGATTTCTGCGCCGTGATAAAGGCTGACCGCCAGGGCAGGGGACCGGGATCTGGTGAGGATCAGGTTCCAGGTATGTGCATATTCCCCGCAGGCGCCGCTGATTCTGCTGGCCAGCGTGTTGCTCCACTCTGGATCGTTATCGGGCAGCTTGTCGAGGAACTCTGCGAGCAGCGGATTCACGATGCGGGTAATGATGGTGCGGGCAATGATGTCGCTGCGCTGCATGACGATATGGGCGTTCGCTGCTTCGAAAAGCGCGCTGTTGCGCTGCCGGTTCTGGCGAGCCACGATGAACAGGTCAGGATTGATTTCACGCGCGGTCATGATAATAGACAGGTTGTTCGTATCATCGTCGGTGCCGGCGATAATGCCCGCCGTCTGTTCGACGTTGGCTTCGCGCAGCGTCACGGCCTCGGTACCGCGGCCCACGATGGTGTTATAGGGGGCATCCGTCTGTTTGGGATCGAGCTCTACGACGGTTGCCTCGACGCCTTCGAACGACAAGAATCTGTCCACGGCTTTGCCAAAGCGCCCGTAACCGCAAAGAATCCATCGTCCACGCGGCGGGAACAGGGGCTCTGAAAGTTGCGTACCCGCCGGGCTGGTGAGCCAGCGGCGGATGATGTAGTTGGCCGGTGAATGCAGGGCGGTGGCAAGCCGGTCCGCAAAAATATCGAAAGGGTTGACGATGTCATCGGTGCCGAATGACTCCATATTGATGCCCACGTCGTGGATCTCTGAACGGCAGATCACCGGCAGTTCCGGATGCAGCAGTTTACTGGTTATCGCCACCTTGAGATTGACCTGGTCGCTGCTCGTTACGGCAATCACCCCGGCACAATGGATGTCCATCAGGCCCGCGGAGAGCAGGGAGTCCGGATGCTCGGCATCGGCGCAGAGGCCTGGTACATAGATTTCGAGAGCGGCGAGCGCCAGATCATTGATGCGCTGCTGCTCCTTGTCGATCAAGATGGTCCGTGTGCCCCGCATAGTAAAACCGTCGACCAGTAATCTCCCGGTATCTCCGTACCCGCAAATAATGTAAAACCGCTCGTGGATTCTGTTGACGGCACGTTCGAAACCGCCGCGGGTGACCGCTTGCCGGAATGCCGGTTCCTGGGCGAGCGCAATACCGCGGCCTATGGTGTACAACCACGCGACCACCGAGAAGTAGATGCACAGTATTACCCAGAAACGCTGGCCGGCGGTAAACGGGTAGGGCAATTCGCCAAAGCCGATCGTAGAGCCCGTGAAGCTGACAAAATAGAAGGCATGGAAAAAGTCCATGCGCACTGGATTGCCGTCCTGATCGACGCCGGGGATAAGGGTGAGCCCCAGCACGGCTATGGCATACACAATGATCAAGGTGATGAGCGGGCCGCGCAGGCGGCGGAGCGCCAGGACAAAGACGTGCATCAGCGCCGGGCTTGCACGGTTTCGATAATCAGCAGGACGACGGAAATCACGTTGGCCACGACGGCACCACCTGACAGTGACACGATGCTGCTCATGAAGATCGCACCCAGTTCCGTTTCCAAAACATGTACGGCTATACCCCAAACGACAGCCGCTCCGATCAATTGCAGATCCGCCACCAGGCTGGCGGCGAGCAACACCGCGCCCATGTGGGTGCGGTCACCGAACTTCATCACGGTGGCGATAAGGCTGACTACCAGGGCGGCAAACAACTCATAGACATGGTGATGCGCCGGATTTTCAATTTCACCCATGACAAATCCGAAGTTCAGGGTCAATGCGAGCATGATGAAGAAAGCGAAGAAAACTTTTTGTAGGTTCATTGTGTAGCCCCGGGTGAACCGGGTCGGTGTCGGTCCGGTTCGTTGTTGTCGAGCTGATAGAATACTATGACCGTCTATATCATAGTACTTACAAGTTTTATTCCAACCAAATGCCTTATCGTATCCTGGCGGATCTAGTCGTGGTCGTGCATATGTTATTCGTGATCTATGCCATATTCGGCGGATTACTGGTATTGAAATGGAAATTCACCGTCTTTCTCCATATCCCCGCGCTGCTGTGGGGGACGGTGGTCGAAGCGAGGGGCTGGATATGCCCGCTCACACCGCTCGAGAATCGGTTTCGCATGGAGGCGGGTCAGACCGGTTATTCGGGTGGTTTCGTGGACAATTATGTAGTGCCTGTTCTTTATCCGGAGAACCTGACGCGGACGGATCAGCTCGTACTGGCTCTTTTTTTGGTAACGATTAACGTAGTGATTTATGTATTCGTGATTCGCAGGTTGACACGGCGCGGGCAGCCGGTTTGATGAATCGGCCCCTCCTACAGGGAATTTGGCCGGCTGAATTCCTGGTCCAGGAGATACAAAAAAACCGTCGCCATGGCGTCGTGATTTTGCGTGGTCGGATTGTGGTAGACGCTGACCAACTCATACTCATGATCCCGGAACACTGGAATACCGACCTTGCTCGAGTAGGTCTCGACGCTTACCAGCCCGACGCCTTGACGGACGTTTCCTGCATTGCTCCGGAACACGCTGCGGTCCTCCGTCAGGTCGTACAGCTCCACGGACTCTGCGAACGGATGGAGGTGGATGGCGATATAGTGAATTGTCGTGTCGAAAGGTATGGCCATCAGCGAAGTCACCGGTGTGTGATTGACTTCCCGGCCGGGCGTGACGGTCCAGTGCCCCGTGAATTTACGCCCGAACTGATCACCAAAGTTTGAGCCCGCGGTCGAATTGTCGGCTGGAACTCCCGTCAGACAGCCCGAACCGTGCAACGCCGGGTCGATCAGGCTGCGGCCGTAATAGCCGTTAACTCCGCTGATCAGCTTCATGCCGAATGCCGCGGAAACGAAAAGCGGTTTCATCGGGGTGCTCAGATCCCGGTCACGCACGAAATCAACGACGATCTTGTGGCGTATATTGAAAATTGCGTCTTCGATGTTGTGGTTGAGGACCTGAGAATTCATGAAAAGGGGTTCGTCCGACATCAGCGGGGCGCCGAAACCGTCCGGGAACACGACCGCGAACTGCCCCTGTGCCAGCGTCATCAGTCGGGAATTGACGTATGGCTTGCTGAGATCGAATGCGGCTCTGTGTTTGTCCGGGTCGATATCCATGTTGACATGGCACATGAATTCACCGGACATCGACGCTTTGCCGTCTTCGCCGACGATCTGCGAGCGGATGGCCCTGATCCACAGGAGCTCAGGTTCTTCGCTGCCGAGCAGGGTGATTTCCCTGGTCTCGTAGGGGCCTTCCATGGAGCGGTAGATCCGGTCTACCTCGAATGTCCTTGACAAGAACTCGGCCGAGCGCACTTCTTCCGAGCAGTTTGCGGCAGGCGCAACCAGCAGCGCTAAAATTAAATAAAATTTGCGATTCATCGTGAAATACTATGTAAGAGCATAGGGAAACACAACCGGATAGGGGTATAATCCGATGCATTGCCGGTGGCTGCGCCTTTCGCAAGAATTGGCGCGAAACGCCATATCACGTGGGCGTTTCGGGGTGTGAAGATGGCGCTGCGGGGAATACAATAGCGCGTGTAGTGGAAGGTGAATGACTATGCAACAGAAAGAATCGATACAGATCCCCGGTAACGGAGATGTCCGAAATATCGATGGCAATATTTGTATCTACTTCGATGGTTACTGGATCCGATACTACGCGCCGGTCGAAGACAACCTCGTCAACAAGAAGTACTTGATCGAATCTCTTACCCGCAGGACTTTCCATCACACCGAGCCGGGCATAAATACCCCCGGAGAAAAGCTGGATCTCGCGCGCGAGGCGTACGAGAAGGAGTCAGACCCCAAACGGAAAAGGGTCAATGGCGCTATGCTCGCAGGCGCCCTGTTCAACCGCGCCACGGATATTTTTACCCTGGTGGTCGAACTCGCGGAAAAGGGGGTGCACATCAGCGAAAACAATGAGCTGATGCGTGAATGTGCGGATTGTTTCAAGGAAGCTCTGGAACTCGGTAAAAGTGTCAAGCACCACAGCGGCGAAGAAGGCATCGATGAGCTGTGGGGCGAGCCGTTCAAGGCGTTCACTATGCCAATCGAAAAATTCTACGAAAGCCGTTACATCAAGATTGCGCAGACCATGCGCGATATCGATACCATTTCCGAATGTATGATCAAGACATTCGACAGCACAGAATATTTTTCCGGCATAGGCACATTGATCTATGAACTGGCGGAAGCAGCAAAGATGGAGGCCGAGACGATTCGCCGGGACAAGGCGATATTCGACGTCTGGCCAAAGTTTGTCGCCGCCAGCGAGGACTTGGAGGAATTCGAGCCCAACGTACCGGATGTGATGTCGGAAGACATGCACCGTCAGGTTGCGGACGGCCTGAGGTTGATCGATGAAGGGAAAGAGGTGCTCGGTTTCCTTTCCGGCGCACGCGTGCCAATGCCCAAGACAACACAGGAGTATCTGGAACGGTGCAGGCGGTATACCGAAACGGGTTACTCGAACTAGAAATTTTTTTCTCGCCCAGCCACACATGATCGCGGCGGGGCGCCGCTCCCACAACGTAGACGTGAGCCCCGAGTATTGTTGTCGGAAGCCCCTCTCGCTGATTGACCTGACAAGATTAGCAGCCACTATACTCGAGTGCTGACTTTGAGTTGCCGTCCGGTTGTCTATAATTATCAGAACAGGGGGTGGGAAAACGTCTTAGATCTAAGGACTCCCTGTGCTCGAACCAGCCTGATAGCGGAGGTGCATGCGTTATGAGAGAAAGCGAGTTACTGGAGACGCAAGATATCCGGAGTTTTTTCAGCGAGAGCCTGGTCGACTTGATCGATCAGAGAAACATGGAGGTCCGTGACGATACGATCGCGTACCTCACAAACCTGCTTACGAATTTCATGAGATCCGATCGTTTCTACGAATGGACTCCCCAGGGTCCCACATTGACGCCGCTTGCGTTGTTGTATGGCGAGGTACTCAACTCGCCGTCCTCGATGCAAAGGCAGAAGATACTCCGGCGCCTCGGCGATGTGGCGCTGTTCATCGCCGGTATTTTTACGGAAAGCTTCCACAGAAGATGCTACGACGTCGACTACTATATCGGCATGGGCGGTGCGGCCTACGGCTCGTTGTCCGAATCCATGGATGGGAAAACCTCGGGTCGGGTTCATTCGCTGATGTTCGCGGAGTTGTCTAATTTCTTTGGTGATTTCGTGCAGGTGCTGGGTGAAATCGCCGACTATTCGAATCCGCAGGACGACAGCGGCGTGTTGAAGCTCTATGAATCGTGGATGCGCACCGGCAACCAGCGCGCAGCCAGAAAACTCGAACGCGCCGGTATCAATGTTGTCGACACTGGAAGCAATACGCAGCACTGACCGATGCGCCTACACACGCTCCAGTCAAAGCTCGAATCGATTTACGAGTTTCAGGTGGCGCAGCGTATCGATGACTTCCTGACCACCGACTCGGGTTTCGTCTCGGGCTTCACCGACTCCAGCCAGCACGCCCGCGAGCAGGTTCTGCTACAGCAGGAAGGCAATGACTACCTGCTTAGCCTGTACCTGGATCAGCAGGTGTACAACAGGTTTTCCCAGGCGTCGGTGCCCGAGGCGATGTGCCATCAGCAGGCCAGTGCGTTTTGCCTGGCAGTGGAGGGTGTCAGTCATTTTCTCTACCTGTGCTGGAACGCGGGATTCGAGCGCGAGGTAACGAGGCTGGAGCTGGAGATACAGGCGGAAGTAGACAAATACCTGATGCTGCTGGAATACGCTAACGGTGATTCCGGACAGGTGCATCCCTGGTTGTTCGAGAACTGGCATCTGGAAGTCGGGTTGAGCGAAGAGGAGCAGAGCCGTTACGAGAAAGCGAACACCTATGCCAGCAAGTACTGCCGGGGATTGCAGGAGCGTTACCTGCGAATCGGTCGGAAAACAGAGATGCTCCGTGAATTGAGGAGGTTTTATCGTAAGACCCAGATACAAAAGTTGAATATGATCGACAAGCTGGCGCCAACTATTTCTTAACAAAGTTTAATTTTCCGGTCATCCCCTGGTAAGCCGGTTCGAATTAGGATCCCTCCAGTGAAGTTCGCCATCCGGCGATTTCCAATTTCTTTCACTGGAGGTTTGAACCATGACTAGTAAACTGCGAATCTCGAATCGGCGTGACCAATTCATGGCCGGACTCGCCGTCGTAGCCATAACCGCAGGGGTTATCGGTGTGAGCACCTATGCCCCGGTGATGGCGAAAACCGCCCCCGCCAACGCCACGCTCGCGCGGGTCGACAAGGCCGGGTTCGCCGATCTCATCGAGGCCGTAAGCCCAGCGGTGGTGGCGATAACGGTCAAGGGCAGCGCCACGCAGAATCCATTGAGCATGCCGGAGTTTCAACTGCCACCGGGCTCGCCTTTCGAGGAGTTTTACGATCGATTCTTCAAATATAGAGACCGCGGCAACCACACCGAACCGCGCAAATACAACGCTCAGGGTTCCGGTTTTATCGTCGACCCGGACGGCGTAGTGGTCACCAACCATCACGTGGTGAAGGGGGCCGAAGAGATCATGATCATCACCAAGGAAGGCAAGGAGTACGCTGCCGAACTCAAGGGCTATGACGCCAAGACGGATCTTGCCGTATTGCAGGTCGAAACCGATGGGGAACTGCCCTATGTCGTATTTGGTGATTCCGAATCCGCCAGGGTTGGCGACTGGGTGCTGGCTATCGGTAATCCGTTTGGCCTTGGAGGCACGGCGACCTCCGGCATCATTTCAGCCCGCGGGCGTGATATCAATGCGGGTCCCCTTGACGATTTTCTTCAGATCGATGCGCCGATCAACCGCGGCAATTCGGGCGGCCCCCTGTTCAATGCTAGCGGTGATGTCATCGGCGTAAATACCGCTATCTTTTCTCCAAATGGCGGCAATGTGGGAATCGGATTTGCGATTCCGTCCTCCATGGCGTCCTCGATCGTCGATCAGTTGACGAGCAAAGGTCATGTCGAGAGAGGCTGGCTGGGTGT
>CAMYOI010000180.1:0-9937 GCA_947259955.1 uncultured Gammaproteobacteria bacterium | reverse complement strand
CGTCGACGAAATGCGGGATCTTCCGAGAATCGTGGCGAATACGCCGGCGGACAGTAATGCAGAAGTAGATGTATGGCGGAACGGGAAAGTGCATTCACTGGATGTCAAAGTCGGTGAGAGCGAGCGGGAAACGCCTGTGGAGATTGGCAGCAATGAGGAGAATTCCAAAGGAAAGCTGGGCCTGGCGCTTGCCGAACTCAACGATGAAACCCGCGCACGGTATCGGGTCGACGACGAATCTGATGGTGTTGTCGTGGTTAGGGTAGTACCCGGCAGCCCGGCCGCCAAGAAAGGGATCCGTCCCGGTGACGTAATCAAGATGGTGGGAAATTCGGAGGTCGAAAAACCGGATCAGGTGGTAAGAGAAGTGAAAAAAGCCGTTGACGATGAGCGCAAGTCGGTGCTGTTGTTGGTGGAAAGGGACGGATCTGACAGGTTCGTGGCCGTCAGCATCGGGTAGCCAGTCAAAAAGCATGTCGTGTGATCACTTTGCGGGTTCAGGCAGGGCGGTACTTTTGCGGTCCTGCCTTGCCCGCCAGATTGATATACTTCCTCCATGCGAATGCTCATCATAGAAGATGATCCGGACACCGCGTCCTACATAAAAAAGGGGGTCGAGGAAGCGGGTCATAGCGCCGATCACGCGTCCCAGGGAAAGGACGGATTGTTGCTGGCGAGCACCGAGCAGTACGACGTGCTGATAATCGATCGCATGCTGCCGGAGATGGATGGTCTCACGATCGTAAAAACTATCCGCGCTTCCGAAAACACCACGCCGGTCTTAATACTAAGTGCCCTGGGAGAAGTCGATGATCGTGTCCAGGGGCTCAAGGCCGGGGCCGACGACTATCTCGTAAAACCATTTGCGTTTTCGGAACTCATGGCGCGCCTCGAGGCGCTGCGTCGCCGCAAGGACGTCGAGGCGCCGGTTACCAGGCTTCATGTAGGTGACCTCGAGCTCGATTTGCTCAGCCATGAGGTTACGCGGGGCGGTCAGCTGATCGATTTGCAGCCGAGAGAGTTCCGTTTGCTGGAATATCTCATGAGGCATCATGGGCAAGTGGTGACCAGGACGATGCTGCTGGAGAAAGTCTGGGACTATCACTTCGATCCGCAGACAAATATTATCGATGTTCATATCAGCCGCCTTCGTGGCAAGATTGACAAAGGTTTCGATAAACCGCTGCTTCATACCGTTCGGGGCTCCGGCTATGTCCTCCGCGTATAGCCCGCATTTCTCACCAGGCGGCTATGGATGCTTATTGAGCAAACTCTGCTTAATTCAGTATTTGTCATTGCGAACGAAGTGAAGCAATCCAGCACTGTTGTCCTACAAGAACTTCTGGATTGCCGCGTCCTGCCACGCTTCGCTCGCAGCTTCGGCACGCTCCTTGATGACACAATTAAACAGAGCTTCTAATCAAAGCTTCCTTGAGCATTGCAAACATTGAAGTCTATGGATTCATCCAAAAAGCAGTGTGTCTTGGAAACGGCTAGCCCGCTCTCCTAATTAGCACAGGTTGAGGCATGGAAGACCTGAAGCGGCTGTGGTCGAGTTCCACATTCCGTCTGACCCTGGTGTACATGGCGCTGTTCATGGTGTCCGTTCTGGTGCTCCTGGTTTTCATCTACTGGTCTACGGCGGCATCGATCGAAAGGCAGGCCGACGAGACCATCGAAGCGGAGATACAGGGACTGGCGGAACGATACGATAGCGATGGCCTGTCGGGACTGAGCGCACAGATTGGGGAACGACTTCGTCGTCAGCAGCCGGGTGACACTTCCATTTATCTGCTTGCCAACTCGCGTTTTTCGCCACTGGTCGGAAACCTCAGCGGCTGGCCCAGCAGGAAAGCCGATGACTCCGGCTGGATCGATTTCCGGCTTGGTGATGACAGTAGCGGCAAAGTACACATGGCCCGGGCCCGGGTCTTCAGGGTTCGCGGCAATTTTCACCTGCTGGTTGGCAGGAACATGTCCGAACTCGCAAAGACCCGTCAGACCATCACGCATGCCCTGATTTGGGGCAGCCTGATCATGTTCGGACTGGCCCTGCTGGGCAGCGTGATGATGAACCGCAGCGTGACCGGAAGGATTGACACTATCAACCGGGCCAGCAAGGAGATCATGAGCGGCAACCTGGCAAGGCGCATTCCCTCGCGTGGCAGCGGAGACGAATTCGATCAGCTGTCAGAAAATCTGAACCACATGCTGGACCAAATCGAACTGCTGATGGACGGCGTGCGAAGGGTTTCGGACAATATCGCCCACGATTTGCGCACCCCGCTCAGCCGTCTACGTCAGAGGCTCGAAACGGCCCGCGAAGGCAACGGCAATGAGGAATCGCGCATGGATCTGTTGGATCTGGCGCTGCAGGAAGCAGACGGCATGCTAAAAACGTTCAACGCTTTGCTTCGCATCGCCAGAATCGAGTCCGAAACGCTTCAGTCAACGTTTACTAAAGTTGAACTCGCAGGATTGTTGCGTGACGTAGTCGAACTGTATGAGCCGGTAGCCGAACAGAAATCACAGACAATCGAAGTCGCTGGTGAAACCCTCGTATGGATCAGCGGCGACCGGGATCTGCTGTTTCAGGCAGTTGCCAACCTGTTTGACAACGCCATCAAGTACAGTCCGGCGTCGAGCGTAATTCGGGCCGAACTCGGCACTACCCGGTTGGAACTGTGTGACAGCGGTCCCGGAATTGAGGAATCTGAACACGAAAAGGTGTTCCAGAGGTTCTACCGTACGGATGCCAGCCGCAGCACGTCTGGCAGTGGTCTCGGTTTGAGCCTGGTCAAGGCGGTGGCCGTGCTGCACAAAATAGATATCGAGCTGACCAACATGGACCCGGGTCTCTGCGTCACGCTTGTTTTCGAGAAGCTGATGATTCCGAAGCCCGGCGGACAAAATAACTAGCCCGCGTTTCTCACCAGGCGGCTAGCCCGCATTCGCCTGATCCTGGGTCTGGGCGGTGCCGGCAAGCTGTTGCGATCGTTGTCCGAGCGGTATCGGGTATCCGATAAGCGTGCCCTGCGCATAGTCGATGCCGATTTCCTTGACCACATCCATGATAGCCTGGTTTTCCACATGTTCGGCGATTGTGTCGACCAGCATGACGTGCCCCACATCCTTGATGGCAGCTACCAGAGCACGGTCGACACTGTCGGTGACGATATTTTTTATAAACGAGCCGTCTATTTTCAGAAAATCGACGGCAAGATCCTTGAGATACGCGAACGAACTCAGTCCGCTGCCGAAGTCATCCAACGCGAAATAACAACCCAGAGACTTGAGCTCGCAGATGAACTGACGGGCGTTGCGTAAATTGGACACCGCGCTGGTTTCGGTTATTTCGAAGCAAATCTTGGAGCCTCGCACCCCGTGACTGTTGAATTGCAATTTAATGTAATCGAGAAAATCGGACTGGCTCATCGATGGCCCGGAAATATTGATCGCATAGATGGTGGTGTCCGAAGCCTCGCCGTTTGCAATGATGCTGAGGCACTCCTGGACCACCCAGCGATCGACGGCATTGATCAAACCGTATCGTTCGATTGCCGGCAGGAAGTTTCTAGCAGGTATCACCCGTCCGTCCTCATCGAACAAACGGAGCAGCACCTCGACCCGCCGGACATCGCCGGACTCCTGCGTAACGGGCATGATTTCCTGCTGATATAGTGAAAGCCGGTTTTGCTTCAGTGCCTGGCTCAGGTGGCTCACCCAGTACATCTCCTTGCGCCTGGCGTTGAGCTCGGTATCAGTTTTGCGGTAGACGTGGACCCGGTCCTTGCCGAGATCCTTTGCCGTGTAGCACGCCATGTCAGCTGCACTCATCATGACTGATGCGTTCTCGCTGTCTTTGTCCATCTCCGCGGCGCCGATGCTGATGCTCACTTCAAAGATCTGGTTTTCCCAGGTGAACCGGGCGGCGTGTATAGTCCGCCTCAGTTTTTCGGCGATGATCACCGCCTGTCTGAGATTGCACCGATGCAGTAAAATCGCAAACTCGTCGCCACCCAGGCGCGCAATGAAGTCACCGCTACGGATATTTTCGGACAACAGCATGCTGATGCGCTGAAGCAGTTCATCGCCGGCATGGTGCCCGCATGTATCGTTGACGACCTTGAACTGATCGATGTCGATGTAAAGAAGAACATGGCTGATTTTCTGCTGCTTCGCAGATTTAAGGGCAAGGTTGAGGCAGCGCTCGAATTCACGCCGGTTCATTGTGTCCGTCAGCGCATCGTGAGATGCAAAGTAGGTCAGTTTGCGCGTCAGAGACAGGATTCGTGTTGCGTCCCGCATTACGACTACGGAACCGATTGACCGTTTCTCGGCGTCCTTGATTGCGGCCATGCTGTATTCAATATCCCTGTTCGGTCCCAGCCGGACGGAATGCATTTCTTCAGAACGGGTGCGCTGCTGCCAGTGCCTGTAGATATTTGCAATCGGCCTGTTGGTATTCTGGTCCACCGCATGGAACACACGCTCCAGGGGCTGTCCTTTCCCTTCAGCCATCTCGATACCGGTCATTTTCTCCGCAATGGGATTCATGTAGGTGACACAGTTGGAATTACTTGTCGTTATAACCCCGTCTCCGATCGAATGTAGGGTGACCAGGGCGCGCTCTTTTTCCTCCAACAACAACTCTTCGGTGACCTTGCGATCCGTGATGTCCAGCAGGTAGCCGTCGACACTGGTAATGTTCCCATTCGAGTCCCTCACCGGTATGGTCCTTTCGAACACCCACTTCGTTTCTCCATCCGGCAAAACGATGCGGTAGTCCATTTCAACGAAATCACGCTCGAAGTTCTGAGGGTTTTGGAAGCCGAGATCGTTGACTGTTTGCCGGTCGTCGGGGTGTACGTATTCCATATAGGGAGTGCCGTTATTTATCATGTCGTCGGCATCGAGGCCCCATAGCGAAACATTGGGTGACGCGTAGTGAACCGGCCAACCCACGCGGGCCACCCATCGGAAAACCAAAACCGGCCCCTGAAGGAATAGTTTTCGTTCCTGCAGCAGGCCTTCTTCGGCGACGTTTCTTTGTTCTATTTCGCGGTTTAATTCGGCGTTCGCCTGCCAAATGTCTTCGACGAGGTGTTCATTCAGGAGGCGCAGTTTCACGTTTTCCAATACGCTTTTGTGCGCGTTTTTTCCCGCCACGTAAAGGCATCCGAAAAAGGCAATGATGGCAAGCACGAAAAGATTCGACGACTCGGATTCGTCCAGCAGAAAGCGGACGAATACAGGAGCGAGAAGGCCTGTCAAAAATAGCATGTTGGCCTTGGGCGACGATGAATAGGATGCCGTGCTTACTGCCCCAAGCCCACCCAGCAGCACCAGCAGGAATACCTGATAGAAAATGGGCCAGGTGGAGTCATAGCCGAGTCCAAGCAGTCCCCAGCTGAGCCCGCCGAGCGCCGTACCAATCAGCCCCCCCGTCTCCCACGGCTTCAGGTTCGTTATAGTGTCCGCATTGGCCAGGAAACGATTGATGTAAAAGGTTCTGACGAATACCACTAAGAGCAGCCAAAGACCCCAGCAAAGAACCAGCGTGTGATCCAGAACACTCCACATTGCAATCAACGTGATGCCGATCGCGATAAGAGTCAGATACTGTGAAGTCAATCCCTGCCGGTAGAAGAGTATCAATAGGTGCCGGCGCACCGAATCGTCTTCCGAACGCGCCGATTTCAATGACAGGGGGCCGGTGCCTTCGTTGACGTGTTTGTTCACAAGGAAACTGATGTCAGCATCCGCTTGGGCTGTCGATACATATGGCTGTTATTCTTCCGCTTGTCCGGCATTCGTTTTAACTGTTTCGCAGATACCAATCGTATTCGAGGGGTGTGGTTTCTTCGGCAAAAAGCTCAGATTCCTGCCTCTTGGTCGCCATGAAGAGCTCACAGAACTGCCTGCCGAGGTACTCCGGCAGAATCGTCGCCGTTTCGAATCCTTCGATCGCCTTTCGCCAGCTGTTCGGTAGTCTGGTAGCGCTGCCGTGCTCGCTCGTTTCTCCGGTTGTTACCGGCGGTGGTTCAAGTTCATTGGCCAGACCGTGGTGTATTCCTGCGAGCACGCAGGCGGTGAGTAGATAGGGGTTGGCGTCGGCGCCTGCCACCCTGTGCTCGATTCGCGTAGCGTCCCGGCGACCCGCGGGAACGCGCACTGCCACGGTCCGGTTGTTGAACCCCCAATTAGGTATCATCGGGACATACATGCCTGGCGAGAAGCGGCGATATGAATTGGCGCCCGGCGCGAGCACGAGCATGGATTCCGGCATGGTGGCCAGCAGGCCGGCGACCGCGCTTCTCAGGTACTTGTTATCGATCCCACCCGGGGCGAATACATTATTACCATCCGGGTCGACAAGACTGATGTGCACATGTGTACCGTTTCCAGCCTGTTGCCTGAAGGGCTTAGGCATGAAGGTAGCGCTGAATCCATGCTGTTCCGCGGTTCCCTTGATCAGTCTCTTCAACCACAATCCGTGTCTGCACGCGGCCTGCGCGTCTGCCTGATGGTGCAGATTGATTTCGTACTGACCCGGGGCATACTCTGCGACCGCGACATCCCCCGGGATGTTCTGGACCCGAGTGGCCTCCATTACGTCATCAATGAAATCTGAGTAGTCGTCCAGATCGGCGATGCTGTAGACCTGGGTTGCCTTCTGGCGCCTGCCGGTAACCGGCGATATTGCACGCCGGGGTTCGTTGTCGCGGCTACGCTTATGATCGATGAGATAGAACTCGAGTTCGATCGCAACCACGGGTGTGAGACCTATTTCACGAAAGCGGGCGACAATACTGTCTATGATGCTTTGCGGATCTCCGGCATAGGGTGTTCCATCCGGCTCGCGCATCATCATTTGAAGCTGCGCGGTCGGCCGCTTTTTCCATGGAATCCGGTGCAGCGTGTCCGCCACGGGCACACACGCATAGTCCATGTCCCCGGTACGCAGACCGATGTCCGAATACTCCGACGTAGCGCCGGTGATGTCGGAAGCAAACAGGGACTTGGCCAGCTGAATTCCGTGTTCGAAGACATGCTCGAGCGCATCGGGGTAAATGCGCTTGCCCCGGTAAATCCCGTTCAGGTCAGCGATCAGCAGATCGACGGCCTTGATGTCGGGATTGTTTTCGAGGAATCGTCGGGCTTCAGTAGTTTCAGCGTTTTTTATCAATTCAAATTTTTATCGCCGGTCCTGCCCGCAGATTCCAACAGGATGAGCAGGGCCCGTGCAAGACCCGTAAACAGACTGTCCACTCAGATAATGGTAGCACGTCGAGCAGCATCCATCAACTGTTCTTTTGATCAATCTATCCAAATCGGTGTATTGGTGAAATAGATCAAGGGCATAGAAAACAATCACGGCCGGTCTGGTGCAATATGCGGGCTAGAGCCTATCCCTCAATTTGTAGTAGAGCATTGCCATCGCCAATGCGGGCCAGCGCAGGTAGCGTCCCCCCGGGAAAGCCGCCGTGGGGACCCTGGCGAAGGTGTCGAATTTGCCCGAATCGCCGGCGACGGCCTCGGCTATGATTTTTCCGGCCAGCGTGGCCATCGCCACACCGTGCCCCGAATAGCCCTGGGCGAAATATACGTTTGCGCCAAGGCGGCCGAAGTGCGGCATGCGGTTGACCGTGACCGCCAGGGTGCCGCCCCAGGCATAGTCGATTCGGGTCTCATGCAGGTCAGGATAGATCTTGAGCATGTACTTGCGAACGAATGACTTCAGGTCCACGGGAAAGCGCCGCGTATAGTTCTCGCCTCCGCCGAACAATAGTCGCTTGTCCGCGGAAAGTCGGAAGTAGTTGATGACGAACTTGGAATCCGCGACGGCGACGTCATCCCGAATCAGCTGCCGTGCCCGCGCCCCACCAAGCGGCTCCGTGGCCAGAATGAAATTGTTGATGGGCATTATCTTGCCGTTGATTTTCGTCTCGAGGCCGTCGAGGTAGCCATTGCATCCGATGACGAGGAGATCCGCGCGGACGATTCCCCGTGCGGTATTTACGGTTACCCGACCGTCGGCTGCATAGTGGGTCACCGGGGATCCCTCGTAGAGCCTGGCTCCCCGTTCGGAGGCGGCGCGAGCGAGCCCGAGAACATAGTTGAGCGGGTGAAGGTGGCCCGCATCCGTGTCGAGCCAGCCGCCGTGGTAGACATCGGTGCCGAGGATCTCTCTCATTTCAGCCGTGGACACGGTGTCGATGTGTTCATAGCCGTAGTCGTTGCGCAGTTTGTCGACATAGCGATGGGCATCGTCCACGTAAGCCCGCTTGTGCATGGGATGCAGTATGCCGGGCTTCAGATCGCATTGGATCCGGTATTTTTCTATCAGGTGTTTTGCCGTGGCCTTCGACTCTTCGGCGAGTTCCCAGAGCCGCCTTGCCTCGTCTCTGCCGAGCATTTTCTCCAGTTCGTCCTGTCCCTTGCGCTGTCCGCTGCCCAGCTGTCCGCCGTTTCGTCCGGAAGCGCCCCAGCCGATACGCTCCGACTCGAGTAACACCACGTCGTAGCCGCGCTCGGCTAGGTGCAGCGCGGTCGATACGCCGGTGAACCCGCCGAACCCGCCGCCGATAACACACACGTCGCACCTTACCGTGTCCTCAAGGCATGGGTGGTTCGGAACAAAGTGGGCCGTTGCCGCGTAGTAGGAGTCGGGGTACACTAGCGCAGTTGTTGCTGGGTGAGATCCAGGCACCTCGCCGCGACTTCCACCAGTTCATCGATCTGTTCATGGTTGATGACCAGGGGAGGGGATACCACCATCTTGTCGCCCACCGCTCTCATTACCAGGCCGTTGTCGAAACAGATGTCCCTGCACCGGTTGCCGACACCCAGTGTCGGGTCGAAAAATTCGCGAGTGCGTTTGTCCTTGACCAACTCCAGCGCACCGAGCAGGCCCAAGCTCCGGGCTTCTCCTACCAGGGCATGGTCTGCCAGCTCCGACCATTTCCGGCTGAAATAAGGGGCGACCTCCTGTTCCACGCGCTCCACGATCCGTTCTCTTTGCATGATCCTGATATTTTCCGCGGCCACTGCGGTGCACACCGGGTGTCCGGAATAGGTGAACCCGTGGGCGAATTCACCGCCTTTATCGACAAGAACATCGGCCACTTTGCCGCCGACCATAACGCCGCCTATGGGCAGGTAACCCGACGACAGCCCCTTGGCCACGGGCATCAGATCAGGCGTCAATTCGAAGTAGTCCGACCCGAACCACTTGCCGGTCCTCCCAAAGCCGCAGATTACCTCGTCCGCGACGAGCAGGATGTCATACTCGGCACAGATGCGTTTGATCTCGGGCCAGTAGGTTTTCGGTGGGATGATCACGCCGCCGGCGCCCTGTACCGGCTCCGCGATGAACGCTGCGACGTTATCGGAGCCCACTTGTTCGATCCGTTCGGAAAGCGCCCGGGCCGCTTTGATGCCGAACTCGTCAGGGTCGAGATCGCCGCCCTCTCCGTACCAGTAAGGTTGTTCGATGTGTTCAACGCCGGGCATCACCACCACGCTCTGCTCGTGCATCGTTGTCATGCCGCCCAGCGTGCCGGCGGCTATGGTGCTGCCGTGGTAGGCATTTACGCGGCTGATGATGATCTGTTTCTGCGGTTTGCCATGCAGGTCCCAGTAGCGCCTGACCATGCGCACTACGGTATCGTTGGCTTCCGATCCTGAATTAGTGAAGAAAACCCGGTTGAAGTGGGGCTGGGTGATTTCCGACAACAGCTCACTTAGCTCGATCAGGGGCGGATGGCTGGTTTGAAAAAAACTGTTGTAGTAGGGGAGCTGCCGCATCTGCTCCATGGCAACCTCAGCGAGTTCTTTGCGACCGTAGCCAATGTTGACGCACCACAAGCCGGCCATGCCATCCAGGATGCGGTTTCCGTCCGAATCCCACAGGTACACGCCTTCGGCGCGCACA
>CAMYOI010000179.1 GCA_947259955.1 uncultured Gammaproteobacteria bacterium | reverse complement strand
CCGTTTTGGTGTCAGTGTATTCGAACATCTTGTCTATGGCTTTGGTGTAGTCGTCCCAACGGCTCAGGGACTGCTCATCGACCGGGCTCAGCTTCCACTGTTTCAATCGATCGATTTCACGCGACTTGAAGCGGCGAAACTGCTCTGGACGGCTTACGGAAAACCAGTACTTGAAGAGAATGATACCGCTCTCGATCAGCATCTGTTCGAACAGCGGTACCTGCTCCAGAAATTGTTGATTTTCCTTATCGGTACAAAAACCCATCACGGGTTCCACTACCGCGCGGTTGTACCACGACCGGTCGAAGAACACGATCTCACCGGTGGTGGGTAAATGCTGGATGTAGCGCTGGAAATACCACTGGCCTCGCTCCTTGTCAGTCGGCTTGTCCAGTGCCACCACCCTTGCCCCCCTTGGGTTCATATGCTCCATGAATCTTTTGATGGTCCCGCCCTTGCCGCCGGCGTCCCGGCCTTCGAACAATACAACGATCTTCTTGCCTTTTGCCTTGACCCAGTTCTCCATCTTGAGCAGCTCGATTTGCAATTCCAGTTTGGCCTCTTCGTACTCCTCGCGCTTCATTTTTACCTTGTAGGGATACTCCCAGCCGAGAATCTGGCTCTTTTTGGCTTGCTCGACCTGCTCACGGACCGATTTTGGAACCGCCTGATCGATGTGGGTTGTGTCCGACGTCATATTAACCTCCAAATAGTATTGAATTCGAGCGGTCCCCGCTACCAGCGGATCCTGACCTCCTGGATGGCCTGAGGAACGCTCCGCTGGATCGTATAGTCGACGCTGTTTATCTGGATAAGGCTACCCGTGGATGGGATCTCATGGACCCTGCTCATGAGCAGTCCGGCCAAAGTGGCGTGGCTGGTCTCGGGAATGTCAAGTTCCAGTTTTTCGGCCAGCTCATCGAGTTCGATGCGCGCGCTGACGATATAGTCCTTGTCGCCCATTTTTCGGATCCACTGCTGCGGTTTGTGGTCGGAATCGTATTCGTCCTCCATATCTTCAACGATTTCTTCCATGATGTCTTCCAGTGCCACAATGCCGTCGGCGCCGCCGAATTCATCGACCACGGTTACCATGGCTTCACCATTCTGCCGCATCTCGATTAGCAGCTCCTTGACGCTTTTGGAGCCCGGAAAGTAGCGAGCGGGTTTGACGTACTTCTCGATGGGCGCCGAGCTGTCTTCCCCCAGAAGTTCCAGAACATACAGGGTGCCGACGACTCGATCGATCCGGTCTTCGAACACGGGCAGGCGGACATGGGACGTGTCCGCAGCGATTCGCGCGGCTTCGCCGCAGGTCACACCGCGTTCGACGGCGACCACGTCGATCAACGGTACCATGATTTTATTCGCCGTCGTCTCGGAAAATGTGAACATGCGGCGGATCATGTCCTTCTCTTCGGTCTGGATGTCCCCCGGAGCGGCGGGCATCTGCATCATCGTCATCAACTCTTCACGCAGGGTAAACGGGTTTTGGTCCGTGCTCCCGACCATCTTGGTGACCAGCCTGGAAAGAAACGTGAATACGATCAACACCGGAAAAAACACGTATGAACAAAAACGAAGGATGAAAATGATGCGCGGCGTGATGGTGTCGGCACGCTGCTGAAAAACGCTTTTTGGGACGATCTCCCCAAACACCCAGATCAGTGGTGCCACAAGCAGAATGGCCAGCCAGCTGCCCTGTTCCCCGAACAGGTGGATCATGAGCGCCGTTCCCATGGTCGTATTCGTAACCACCGCGATATTGGTGCCGACCAGGGTCGTTGACAGGAGCCATTCCGGATTCTCCAGCATTTTCAATGCGAGCTTTGCCCCCTTCGATCCCTTTGCGGCGTCGTGTCGCAGCTTCATGGTGTCGGCACCGACGACGCCGATTTCCGATCCTGAAAAGAATCCCTCCAGGAGCAGGCAAACCGCCATGATCAACAGCGTGGTTAGAATATCCAATGTCGTCTAATCATCTGGATGAAGTCTCGCCGTATGATCATTCGTCTTCACCGGCCTCGCTCTCCGTTTTCGCGGTCTCTGGTGGAGTATCCTCATCAACCACTTGTTCAAGCAGTATTTTCCTGATGCGATTCTCTTTCACCTCCTTGATTGTGAAACGCAGATCTTCAATGGCAATAACGGTGTTTTCGGGCGGCAGTTCGCCGAACTCATTGAGCAGCAGCCCGCCCAGCGTCTCCGAATCCTCATCCGACAGATCGCTGCCAATCGCCTGGTTCAGATCCAATATGGGAATCGCCCCGTCCACTTCATAACGGCTGCCGCCGTCGATTTCGGTGACGTATCTGGTCGAAGCGCTGTCCGAAGGGCTGCGGATATTGCCGAATATGCATTCCAGCAGGTCCTCCATCGTGACCAGTCCGGTGACCCCGCCGTATTCATCGACCGTCAACGCGATGGACAGCTTACGCTCCCTGAACGTATCGAAAAGCTCGGCCGCCGGTTTGGTTTCCGGCACGAAATAGGGTTCGCGCAGGAGGTCCCTTAATTCCTCATTCTCTGCTCCCGACTGATGCGCAAACTGGACGCCGAGCAGATCTCTCGCATGAAGAATCCCCTCTATGGTGTCCCGGTGTTCCCTGAATACGGGGATCCTGGTGTGGCGCGTGCGCCGCTGTTCCCTGATCGCTTCGCTTATGGGCGTGTCGTTCGACAGAAAGAAGATGTCCGAGCGCAGGGTCATGATGTCTTCCAGGGTCTTGTTGCCGAAATCGAATATTTGGTCGATGAGTTGCGCTTCGTCCACGTCCAGAACGCCTTCACCCACCGCCTCGTAGGCCAGTGTGCGTACCATGTCCCCGGTGATGATGTTGCCCCGCGAACGCTCCTTGCCGACGATGAGGGTGATGAAGAATTCAGATACCAGGCGAATCATCCAGCGCAGCGGTTTTATCAGGCGGGCGAAGAACTCGATCGGGCCGCTTTCGGCTGTGGCAAACGCGACGTTGTTGCGGATCGCCAGGGTTTTGGGAGTGATTTCACCAACCAGCAGCAGAATCGGCACCATGATCAGCAGGTTGATCCACTTGTTGTCAGCGCCCAGAAAATGGATCACCACCGCGGCGGAGATGACCGAAGCCGCGACGTTGACCAGTTCATTGCCAATCAGAATGGTCATGATCAGCCGCCGCGGCCGGCTCAGCATGCGCTCTATCAGATCGATCCGTCGATTGTTGTCCTGGCGCATCTGCTGCAGCTGGACGCTGTCGAGGGAGAACAAGGCGGTTTCAGAACTCGAGAAAAAGCCTGAAAGTCCCATCAGGACGATGAACAGGCCCAGTTGCAGCCAAAGCGCTAAATCCATTGGTAAATTTACGCCTAGTGGATAATAAAGGGTGAAACGTGTGTGTTCATGATACTAGATGTGCTTATATCGACTCTACACGCAGCTTCTCGATCGCCCGGTCCGTGGCGCCTTCTACGGTGAATCGGTATCCGGATTCGACGATACTCTCTCCCTTTTCAGGGATGCGCCTCAGCCGCGCCATGACCATGCCGCCAAGGGTATGAAATTCCTTGGCGGGCAGCCGGATGCCGAGAATCTCGTTGGCTTCCCAGATGGGCAGCCGTGAGTCCATGAGAAACACATCGTCATCCAGCATTTCGACAATACGCTTGCGCCGCGGCAGGTACTCATCGAAATCGTAGCCTACGTCAATTTCCCCGACGACTTCCTCCAAAATGTCTTCCATGGTAATCATTCCAACGGCGGATCCAAACTCATCCACCACGATCGCCATGTGGTCGTTGCGCTTTTGAAGGATCGGCAGCAAATCGTCGATGGTCTGGTAGGGAGATACGTACAAGGCCGGCTGGATGAGTTCGGAAAGATCCCGTTCGGGCAGCTCCGGGCTCATCAAGTCCCAGGTGGTGAGTGTTACGATGCCGCTGATATTGCTGATGTTTCCCGTGTACACCGGCAGCCTGTTGTATCCGCGCTTGCGTACCATGGCGATAGCCCGGCGAGTGCTCTTGTTGAGATTGATGGCTGTCATTTCCGCCACCGGAACCATGACCTCGCCCACGGAAGTTTCCGAAAAACGAATGACCTGCCGGATTCGGCCCTGGTCGAAGGAACTGACGTTGGATGCCCGCTCGGCCATCTCGACCACCGCCCGCATCTGTTCGCGCGTCATGAATACATGCTGTTCGGTCTTGCCCGCGCCGAAAAGCCGGGCCGCCAACCGCGCGATCCGGGAAAAAATGAAGATGACGGGATAAAACAGGAAAGAGAATACACGCAGCGGATAGATGGCTACCGGTGCGATGGTGTCCGATTTTTGCTGGAAGATACTTTTCGGGACGATCTCGCCGAATATCAGGAAGAGGGGGGTATAAACCAGAAACGCGATCACATCCCCCATGTCACTGAAAAGCTGGATCATGACCAGCGTACCCAGTGTGGTCAGCGCCACGGTCGCGATATTGGTACCAACCAGCGTGGTTCCCAGCAGTACGTCCGGTGTCCGAAGTTGTTTGAGTACCGCCTTTGCGCCTTTATGTCCCTGATTGGCCATGGCGTGCAGTTTTATCTTGTCGGAATTGACTACGGCAATCTCGGACCCCGAGAAGAAACCCTTCAGCAGCAACAGCAGCAGCATGAGCAACGTGATCAGAAGTACATCCATCAGTTCCTCTCCCGGCTCGCCGCCTTCGTCTGCGAGTCAATGGTGTCATCGACGGTTTGTGCCGCCTCATCCCCGGTGTCGTGCAATTCCTGCGATTCCGGATCCACTTCAATGATCTCCTGAACCGACTCATGATCGTCCGACGGCTCATCGTTCAACGATTCGTGCGTATCCGTACTCGGTTCGGGCCCGGCGGGTGCCTGGATTTCGCCCGTGTCCTCGATTTCGGATGCTTCCTGCTCGTCCTCGTCGTCCTCGGAATGTCCGACTGCCGGCGATACCCTGACCTTTGCTATCCGATGCGCGTCCATTTCCAGAATTGTGATATTGATGCCGTCTACCGTGACCTTGTCGCCTATTTTGGGCAGCCGGTCCAGGTGCCGGAACGCGACCCCCCCAATGGTGGTCATCCTCGGGTCGTCCAGGCCGAAGTTGGTCAGATCATCGAAATAGTTCAGCTTCATGTCTCCAGAGACGATATAGGTATTTTCGTCCTGCTCCTGATAGAGCTCTTCACCCACCGCTTTGCCGCTGACCTCCCCGAAAATAAAGTTGATTACGTCCTTCATGGTGATAAAACCCTCGACACCACCGAACTCGTTCAGGCAGGCGGCCGCACGGGCCGCATTGGTGGCGAAGTAATCGAACATTTCATCCACCTTCTTTGTCAGCGGAACCACGACCGGCGGATGCATTAGTTGTTCGAGCGTAACCGTGTTGAGGTCGGTCTGGTCGAGAATCAGTCGCAGAATATCTTCCGCATGAATGAATCCGACAAGGTTGTCCCTGTGTCCGCGGTAAACCGGTACCCGCGGATGCTGGTATGACCGGAACTGGTTGATCGTTTCGGGCACCGTTAAATCGGCATTGATAAAATTGACCCGAGTGCGCGGCGTCATGATTTCCACGATTTCCGTATCTCCTGCTTCCAGCAGGTTGTAGATCAAAGCACGTTCGGTCGCGCTCAGCTCGCCTTCCCGCGCAACTTCCTCGACCAGCGTGAGAAACTCATCCTTGCGCAGGATGTTTTCCGCGTCCGTTGCCTCGCCGACGATCAGCGTGGTTACCCGGTCCGCAATGCTACGGATGATGAGCCGCAGCGGCGTGACTAACGTGACCCAGGCATCCATCGGCTTCGCAATCCGAGTGCTGAACCGGACCGGGTTGAATACGGCGATGGTTTTGGGCGTTACCTCGCCGAACAACAACAGCAGCGGGACCATGACGAACAGGTTGATCCAGCCGCCGCGCCCGTCACCATAGAGGCTGACCAGGATAAAGGTCATATTCGCGGTTGCGGCAATGTTCATGAGCTCGTTGCCGCTCAATATCGAGATGATCAGCCGCCGTGGCTGATCGAGCAGGGCATGAAGCGTTTCGGAATGAGGATTGCGCTTTTTGCGCATTTGTTGCAGATCGAAACGCGACAGGGAAAACAGGGCGGTTTCGGAACCCGAAAAAAAGGCTGACGCGAGGAACAGCACCACCTGCACGCTCAACCTCACGACCATCTCCGGTTCGGAGAGCCGCGCCGCATCGAATGCCAGATAGGAAGCCAGGGCATTCCAGTTCTGGGCCAGTTCGTTTAGCAGTTGTTCCATCGTGTTCTAATTATTACCGGGACGTGAGCCGTTACCAAGCGAAAGTGGTCACGTGTACACTAAAAAGGCTGAGTCCCGAATCTCCCTGCGCTTAAGACCGTCAACCCATTATAGTTAGTGTAGAACGTACCACCGGTTCTAGCTGAACCGTGTGACCTTAATTTTTTGTCGGGTGTGACTACAATCATAATGTTACAGAAATGTTACAATGTTTGATATAAGTCAACCAGCGGGCAAGTTCAGGGACCTAATATTTTGCCTCGCAAAAATTTATGGGCCCGGCCGGGAAGCGTCCGACTGCAGGCCAGCGGAGAATAACAGTGGCAGAAGAGGCAAAAATCTCACCGATACTCGTTCCAGTCGATTTTTCCGAACACTCGGAGGCGGCGCTCCTTTTCGCAGGTGAGTTGGCAATGTGCATGTCGAGCCCGCTAGTCGTATTGCACGTGATTCACGACCCGGGTGATGCGCCGGGATTTTACGCCGGTCGGCAATCCGAGAACGAAATCCAGAATATGGAGGAGGTCGCTGCTGAGATGATGGACGAGTTTATGCAGCGGATGGTGAAAAACCATCCTGATTGCAAAAACCTTGGCAGCGCAAACACCATGCTCGTGGTCGGTTTGCCGGTTACCAGGGTGCTCGAGGCGGCGGATAAGGTCCAGGCACGCATGATTGTGATGGGCAGCAAAGGCCGAACCGGTTTGTCGCATGTTCTTCTGGGTTCCAAGGCGGAGCAGATCGTCCGCTTGAGTCCGATTCCGGTGACGATAGTCAAAGCAGAAGCTGAGCGAAACGAATAATAAAGGGGATCCGGCGATGCAGTCTTTTGATCGAGTAAAAAATTCAACTGTTCGAAATTTCGTCCTTCTGATCGGGGTCGGGTCACTGGCCCTGATGTCGTGGGCGGCGCTGGCCGCGGAGAATGACACCCAGGAGATTGCCTGGTTGGGCATGGGCATGAATCTATTCGGCGGATTGGCGATATTCCTATTCGGCATGGAGCAGATGGCCGATTCCCTGAAGGCGGTCGCCGGCGAGCGCATGAAACTCATCCTCGCAAAGCTGACCACGAATCGGTTCATGGGGGCCATCACCGGTGCCTTCGTAACGGCGGTCATTCAGTCCTCTTCGGTCACGACCGTACTGGTGGTTGGATTCATCACCGCCGGCCTGATGTCTATGGCCCAGTCCATCGGGGTCATCATGGGGGCGAATATCGGCACCACCATCACGGCGCAAATCGTGGCATTCAAGGTGACCAAGGCGGCCATGCTGATGGTTGCGGTGGGCTTCGGCATGCTGTTTTTCTCGAAGCAGGAGAAAATCAAGCAGTACGGCGGCATGATCATGGGC
>CAMYOI010000178.1 GCA_947259955.1 uncultured Gammaproteobacteria bacterium | reverse complement strand
AATCGCGGTGCGAGCGCTATCCCTTGCCCATTCGCCGCAGCGTCCATTGCAAGTGCCGTCTGATTGAACTGAATCATTCGACGGTGGACTTCTATATCGGCTTCCTCGAACTATGTCCGTCAATGAATCAAAGCCTGACGCTTCGGTTTTGGGGAACCCGGTTGCGAGCCGTAGTTGAAGTATATGAGCCCGGAACTAGCCCGCATATTGCACCAGACCGGTCGTGATCGATTTATAGCTTATTGATGTTGCTGTTGAATATGCCGATTTGGAGCTGATTATCAAAAGTACAGTTTGCAAGGGGGGTCGACCTCTCCCGTCGCTGACTTGTCCATCTTTGCCTGGGCTTGGTCTTCACTCGGACCGTAGCTACGGCTACGCTCCTCGCTGCAGACCGGCGCTCAGCCAAACCTGTCCTGCGTCATCGCCCGGGATACTGGTGCAATATGCGGGCTAGCCATTCAGTGCCAAAGCGTATCGCCTGAAACAGCCTTTCGATAGGTGATTCTCCAGCAGTCTTGCGGCTGCGTATGGCGGCGAATATCCGTAGCCAACACGGACTTGGTACGTGGCCCGTTATGGTGATTAGTGGTACCTTCCACGGTTTACCCATTCCAGATTACGAGTTCGTCAATGAAAGAGCTATTCGATTCAATTACACACAGCACGACGGGAGACGGGGGCCTGCCAAACGGCATATATACGCGGCACGACTTTTTCTTGTGGGAAAGACAAAATCTTTTCGGTCACGGTTGGTTCGGCGTGGCTTTCGCAGCCGACGTACCAAACCCGGGAGACGTCAAAAAAGTAGACGTGCTGGATCTATCCCTTATCCTCCTGCGCACTGAATCCGGAGAGATCAAGACTTTTTACAACGTGTGCCGACATCGTGGCCGGCAGCTGGTGGATGAACCTTGCACCGGGGCGAAGCTTCTGCGCTGTCCGTATCACGCCTGGACCTACAGACTGGATGGACAGCTGCAGGGAACACCCCATATCGGGGGCACGGGCGTGCATCACATCGACGGCTTCGACAAAAGTCAATTCGGACTATACGAGGTGCGAAACCATATCTGGATGGATGTCGTGTTCGTCAATCTGTCTGGCGCGGCTAAGGACTTTTTCGCCTGGATCACCCCCTTGGAGGCGCATCTTGCACGTTTTTGGGGAGACCAGGGGCCAGGGCAGATGCGCCCTGCAAGCGATGCAGTGATGGAGATGCAGGTGGCGAGCAATTGGAAACTAGCGCTGGAAAATTACCTCGAGGCCTATCACCTGCCGTTCGTACACCCCGGGTTGAACAGCTACTCCCCTCTGAAGGACCATTATTGCATCGTGAGCCAGGACAACTTTGCCGGTCAGGGGGTTGACAATTACCAGCCAAATCTCGGCACCGGCGCGCCAATGCCCACTATAAGCACTTGGACGGAAGAACTCGGAAACACCGCCGAGTATCCGGCGCTCTACCCCAATGTCCTGATCGGAATTCAACGGGATCATTTTTTCACTATGCTGCTGATTCCACTGGATACCAATAAAACGCTGGAACGAGTGGAACTGCTGTTTGTCGGTGACAGCGCCAGTGACGAGACTTACATCAATACGCGCCAGGCGATCCTCGAGGGATGGCGAGTGGTTTTCCAGGAAGATGTCGCGGCGGTGGAGGGTTTGCAGATGGGGCGCCGGATCGACGTATTCGACGGCGGTATACTCACCCCGGTGCTTGATCGTTCGACGCGTCACTTTCATCGCTGGTTTGCCCAGCAGGCTAACGCTAACATTTAGCTAAAAAGTCGAACAGCTTAAACTCACCCAGTGAGCGTGGTTGCTGAACGGCTGGATTTGGCGGGCTACTGACGGACACGGTGCAGTCATATCCTGTGATTGCCAGTATAATTACGCGTCGGCAGCGAGGCGCATCAAAATTCGGTGAGGGCAAACTTCGTAGTTGCCTACCGGGTCGAGTTGTTCAAACGAATCATAACGTTTTCGGGCTTACTTTCTCGGCCTGGGTGACACGACCTCAGCAAGCTTCGGTCGGCGCATAAAGCTGACATTCCAGAAAAATGCGCTTGTCACAACGTTGGCATACGGATTTGTCGAGCCGGCCAAAAATTTGGTGAATCGCATCCTCTTTCGAATCAAACATATTTTGCCGGTTTAGTTTGTCCATATATCCGCCGCGCTCCAATACGTCGGTGGCGCTATCCTTGAGCTTATAGAGATACATGTCGCCTCCCAGATTCCGGCGCGTCGTGGCTTCATCCAGCAGCAATTCGGCGCCGGCAATATCAACATGATTTATTCCCTTGGTGAGCAGGAGCAACTGCCTCTGCTCCGGATAATGCTCCCGAAAGCGACGAAACATTTCACGCACGTGGGCGACCGCGCCAAAATACAATGAATCGTCAATTCGTATCAATTTGAGCTGCGGACACTCGGGTAATGAAACACTGGAGGTGAACTTGCGATGCGGGGAATCGGGGTCCGGCACCCGGGGCGACACCCGCGGTCTGGATGTCCGTCTCAAATAGATCATCAGAGACAGCATCACCCCCAGCAGAATCGCAAACTCCAGTTCCAGGAACAACGTGCCGAAGAAAGTCACCGCCATGACCACCGTTTCCTTGCGGTCGGCACGAACGATGTTCTTAATCTGATGAAAATCGATCAATCGCCAGGCAACCAGGAATAAAAGGCCTGCCATCGCCGCGTTAGGCAGGTAGGCGGTGAGCGGGGCGAAGGCCAATACCAGGAAGATAAGCAGAAGGCCTGCAAACACCGCGGCGAGCGGAGTCTTCGCCCCGGCGTCATAATTGGCGCCGCTCCTGTTAAAAGACCCGGTCGCGACATAAGCGGAGAAAAAACTACCTGCAATATTGGACAGACCCTGCCCGATAAACTCCTGGTTGCCTTCTATAGGCTGGCCCGAACGCATCGATATCGATCGAGCAATGGACACCGCTTCCGTCAACGCGAACAGCGTCATCGCCAGGGCTACCGGCGCTAATTCCTTGAATATTCCAACTGAAAAAGTCGGCAACGATAGCGGCGGCAACTGCTGCGGTAATGCACCAACCATCTGGATCCCGGTCGCAGCTTCGTCCAGTACCAGATTGAGCAGCACGCCCACCAGGCTCCCCACGATCAGTGCCGCCAGCATAGCCGGGAATTTTGGCCATATCCGCTTCACCACGATTCCCGAACCCAGAGTAACAACCGCTACCAGCGATACCAACGGGTGGATATCCCGCCAGTGATGCCACAAATAGTAGAGCGTTTCGTAAAAATGCTCGCCCGCGGGCAATTCCAAACCAAAAAAGTTGTCCGCCTGTTTGGTCGCGATCAGGATTGCCGCTCCCGCCGTAAATCCAACTATGACGGAATGGGAAATAAAATTAACCAGCGTCCCCATTCTGGCCATCCCCATGACCAACTGGATCACCCCGACCATAAACGTCAAGGTGATAGCCAGCGCGATGTACTGATCACTACCCGGGGCGGCATGTGCACTCAAGGCCGAAAACATCACGATCGATGCCGCCGTGGTCGGTCCGGATACCAAATGCCAGGAAGACCCAAAAAGAGCGGCGATGATGGCGGGTACCATGCTCGCATACAATCCATATTGCGGCGGCATTCCTGCGATCGTCGCAAACGCAACGCCTTGCGGCAGCACCAGGGCGGCGCCGGTCAATCCCGCAATCAGATCAGCGCCGAGAGTCTCTCTGGTAACCCGATTACGCCATCGAAGAAAAGGAAATATCTTCCGCAACAGCGTCGTATATTGTGAGCGCGATATGAGAATGCTAAGGGGCTCCTATACAAAATATAAAAAATTCATATTCGCCCTGGACATGGACTAACCTGGCTTGGTTCGACCGGCATGGAACTACCGAACGGCCAAGCTCAAGAATAACACCAAAGTACCGGCGAAACTCCAACCCGGACCGCCGAAGTCGTGACAAGGTGGCATCAGGGGGATAGATAACGTCCTCGAAATCGGACTACCGAGGGAGACAAGCTATTTGCCCTGCTTTGGTGGCGACTACTTGGTCGATGACCGTATACGAAGGCGGGTTCGATCGGCGAGAAGTCGCGCGTCACGACACAGCGGCGCTCCCCGTGATGCTCTAATCGGTGGTTTGGCGCCATCATACCTGCGCGGCGCCTGTTATGGCCTGAGGCAGTCCCTGGACACGGTTGGCGCATTCGCCAATCCAGGTCCGGAACCTGCGCCAAATCGGAGCGGCCTACTGGTTGCTGGTGATCGTGGGCGCGGTGTTGTCAGTAGCTCGTTTCAGCGAGGCGTTTTTGGTGCTTCGCGCTGAAAACGTTGGCCTCGCGATTGCCCTCGTGCCGATGGTGTTTATTGTGATGAACGTCGTCTATGCGGTCTCGGCTTATCCAGCCGGCACCCTTTCGGATCGCATAGGTCGGCGCATCATTCTGGCGATCGGGTTTGTCGTCCTTATTGCGGCGGATGCCGTTCTTGCATTGGCGGCAGACATATGGATGGTCATGGCGGGCACCGTCTTGTGGGGCCTACACATGGGGTTGACCCAAGGTCTACTGGCTGCCATGGTGGCGGATACGACGCCACCGAGAATCCGCGGCACCGCCTTCGGTATATTCAATTTGGTGACCGGGTTAGCGTTACTGGGGGGGAACTTGGTCGCCGGATTACTCTGGGATCTCTACGGGCCGTCCAGCACATTCATTGCAGGTGCGGGTATAACGGCGGTTGCCTTGGCCGGCTTGGTCACCTTGCGCGGTGGCGGCCAAGTTTTTCGGATACAGAATTGAAATAAAAGCTTAAGAATCACCCGTGTGTCGAGGGTCTCGTAATGGTCGTGAACGGTCTAACGGAGGTCAAAAAATGTAACTGCTGGTTGTCAAAGTCAAAGGGGCAGTCACCCCGGGTAAGCGGACCGTCAAATCGGATGCGATTTAACCAAATTACCAACGTGGTCAAACGTCGCTACCGACCATTAGCGGTTCTCCAGTACTATTTTTGATTGATATCAAAACAATGTCATCATCAGACTAACAAAATAGAATACCTGATAAGATTTTTCTTTTTTATTACCTGGGTTACGCCTATGCATTCAAATTTGGAAGAGCAGGAAACCCTCAGATAAAAGTCTGGGACATTGGTGTTCGCATATTTCACTGGTCATTGGTGTTGTTTTATACAATTGCCTACATCAGTGAGGATATTGAACTTATCCATGTATATGCTGGTTATGTTGTGCTGGGGTTAATTTTATTTCGAGCGTTGTGGGGTCTGATAGGTACTAAATATGCGCGATTCAACAATTTCATATATGGCAAGAAAGCCGCCTTTGTCTACCTCAAATCTTTGTTTACAAAGAAACCAAAGCATTATATTGGGCACAATCCAATAGCAGGCTGGATGATATTGGCATTGCTCATAACCATATTCCTGGTCGCCTGGACCGGGCTGCACTTGTAAGCAGATGCCGGCAAAGGTCCACTGGCCGAGGTGAACGTCGAACTAATTTTGGAGGCTTATGCTGATGATGGTGGGGAACAATCGGAAAGCATTTGGGAAGAGATACATGAAGGTCTAGCCAGCCTGACCTTATTGCTGGTTTGTGTTCATGTTGCAGGAGTTCTTTTGTCGAGCATGATTCACGGTGAAAACCTGATCAGATCAATGATTACGGGTTACAGAAAATCGAGATAATGATGAGGGGCATGGTAGATCAGGTCGCAAAACGTATCTGATGCTGTTCTTGGTGGTATAGACGGATGTGTGACCACCTTTGCTGTCGTCTCAGGTGTTGTAGGCGCAGGACTACCCTCGTCGGTCGCGTTGATACTTGGTTTCGCTAATCTCGTGGCTGATGGTTTTAGCATGGCTATAAGTAATTATGAGTCCCATCGATCAAAACAAGAATTTATAGAAAGTGTAAAACGCTCAGAAGAAAGACATATTGATGTAGTTCCCGAAGGTGAGCGAGAGGAAATCCGCCAGATATTTCGCGAAAAAGGTTTCGAAGGAAAGCAATGCCGTTACTACCTTTTCTTATTACCACATTCCAGATGCAACAAAAGTTCTTCATCAGTGCATGTGTTGCAGGGGTGGTGTCCTTTATGATTGGGATGCTCAAAAGCTGCGTTTTTGATAATCCTATTATTCCGTCGGGATTTCGTACGCTATTGACTGGCGGTACTGCTGCAGGAGTGGCATTCTATACAGGACATATACTCCGCGAGGTATTCGGGGTAATGAGCGCTTGATATCGATCTCGCGCAGATTGCCAATCAACGCATCCATGATGTGATCCCCAATCTCTACTTTTAAACTAAATAAAACCAAGTTTCACTGCTGTCCCGTTAACTTTCACAGCAAAGCCATCTGATTGAGGGCAAGTTGATTGTCGTTGACAGGGTCACCTCGCAACAAGGCCATCAAGTCCCGTTTCTCAAACAGATTGAGCTGCAATAAACGCAGGATTTGCTGCATGCTTTTGTTCAGTTTCGACTGGAACTTGATAAATGCCAGGAGCAGATAGACACACAGCGCAATCCAAATTTGCGTCAGCACCGCATTCTTGCTGGTGCCGATGAAGGATTTGATCTTCAGATTTTGTTTGATCCATCGAAAAAACAACTCGACCTGCCACCTGGCCTTGTAGATATCGGCAATGGTCCTGGCGGCCAATTTGAAATTGTTGGTCAGAAAAATATAGTGCTTGCCGGTTTCGGGATCCCGATAACCAATACGGCGAAGCTGGATGGGACATTTCTTTGACGTCTGAACCCCCGTGAACTCAATGGTTTGATCGCTGGTCAGGCCATTGTCTGCCAACACCGGTCGACGACACACAACACGGGTCTTCGCGTTTGACTTCAGACGAGTGACAAAGAATATCCCTTTTCCCGTCAATTGGTTATACCAGGCGTAGTCGTTATAACCCCGGTCAATAGCCACAATGCTGCCTTTAGGAAATTTCAGTGTTCGTCCAATGGTCACATCATGGGTCTTGCCTTCTGTAATGGTCACAAATTCAGGAAGATAACCCTCATGATTCAATCCGATATGGAGTTTGATGCCCCCCTTGGTGGTTCGGAAATCCGCCCAGGGAAATACCGACAGACACAGATCGATGGTCGAAGCATCCAATGAATAAAGTGGATTCTGGAACCGAAAATCATGACCTGGAGCCTTCCCCTGACAACGGCTCAGCAGCTTTCCAAACAGGGCCTCATACAGCGCATAGGGTTTGTCCTCATTGATACGGGACAGATTGGAGCGGGACAGCCTGGCACTGCCCAGATGATAGAGACGATGGGCCTGTGATGAGATATTGTCCACAATATCGCGCAGACTGCTTCGACCAGCCAACTGCGCCATGGCCATCGTCACAAACTGCGACCACCGTGAAGCCGTACGGAAAGAACGACCGCAATGATGCCGGTTTGCCAGCACCTCGAATTCATGTCTCGGTACAAGTTTTAGGATTTGTGACAAGATCGTATTACAATGAGCCATGGCCTGATTCTCCTATTTGATTCAACAAGTTGTAGACAAACTCATTGTATCAATTACGGTTGAGTCAGGCCTTTCTATTTACACGTTAACGGGACAGCAGTGAT
>CAMYOI010000177.1 GCA_947259955.1 uncultured Gammaproteobacteria bacterium | reverse complement strand
GATTTATTGCCCGGATGCCACGGGCAGGTCCTTCGCTCGTTCGGCCTCGTCCTGAATGCGCTGGCGTTCCGCCCTGGACTCCTGCATGACCTGCTCCAGAATCTTGTCTTCGACCTGGGTGAGTTCCGCGGCCGCCTCCTTGACCGCAACGTGCTCAACGGCCCTTGACAGCGCCTCCGCCTTGGTCGCGCCAAACTTGGCGCCGAGGAAGGGCTTGATGAGCAGGTAGCCGACGTCACGGGCGGGCATGTAGCGCAGAAAACGCCGTATCAGGGTGAACAGCTGAACCGGGTAGTGGCGCAGCTTGTAAAGCAACAGACGCCTCAATCCCGCGGCGCGCTCGGCGTGGATGACTTCCCCCGGAAGACAGGTCGGGTCGATCTCCGAACATTTGAAGTACTTGTACCAATCGTTTTCGTCGTTGACCAGACCGCGCCGGACGTACTCCTGCCAGAGCGGCGTGCCGCGATAGACGCAGAGCCGGTTGAATCCGAACGTGTCGATTGGCAGCCGGGAGGCGAAGTCGAATGTCGAGCGCAGATCCTCCACCGTCTCGTCCGGGCTGCCGACCACGAAAAAGCCGTGAACGATTTCGATGCCCGCTTTCTTGGCGTTGGTTACAGCCGTCTCGACTTCCTCCAGGGTCTGCTCCTTGTCGAGCCGGTCGAGGATCTTTTGGCTGCCGCTCTCTAGGCCGAACATAATCGTACGGCAGTGCGCCTTGGCCATGGTCGGAAACAGGTGCTGCGCGACGGAGTCAACGCGACCCTCGCATCCCCACTGGATGGTGACCCCAGCCTCGTTGATCCCCTCGCAGATGGCCTCGATGCGCCTAGGCTTGAGCAGGAAGTGATCGTCCACGAAATAGACCGCACCGTAACCGTTCTCCTGCAGGTGCTTGAACTCTGCCACCACGTGCTCGGCGCTCCTGGACCGCCATTTACCGTCGTTGAATACGGGAATGTCACAGAAGATGCAGGGCCAGGGGCAGCCGCGCGATGTCTGCATGGTGGTGAAGCGTTCCATGGACAGCACCGCCGGCACATCGAGCGGCATGGACTCGATAAAATCCAGCGGCAGGCTCTCCCGGTCGGGGAACGGCCACTGGTCGAGGTTGCGTTCCATCGGCCGGCTCGGATTGTTCACCAGTTTGCCGTCTTTCATCCAGGTCACCCCGGGTATCTCGCTCGGATCGTCGAGGCGGTCGATGAGATCGAGAATGAGCTGCTCACCGTCGCCGCGGCAAACAAAATCCACTTCGGGACACTGCAGCTTGACCAGCTGCGCGTTCAGCGATGCGAACACGCCGCCGAAAGCCAGTTTGACCGTCGAGTCCGCGGCTCGGATCTGTCGCGCCATGATCTTGGCATAGGGGTAGCTGGTCGTGCTCAGAAAACTCAGTCCAACCAAGGCGGGTTTGCGCCTGCGGATTTCCTCTACGATCACCTCGTTGGGCGTTTCGGGGTTGGCCTGGTCGAACATGACGCATTCGTGTCCGTCCCTTTTCAGGACCGCGGACAGCGACATGATGCCAATTGGTGGAAAGCCCATGACCCGCAGGCGTCCGTTGCTGGACTTTTCCTTCGCCGGCAGGGCATAAAATTGCGGGTCCCGTATGTGAATCAGAAATATGAGCACGTGTTTCTCCTTAGCGTCGGCCTATCCAGTTCCTGTCCAGAATACCTGTCATTGCGAGCGTAGCGAAGCAATCCAGTGAAAAAAATTGTTTAAATACGGCGCTGGATTGCCGCGTCCTGGCCCGCTTCGCTCGCATCTTCGGCGCGCTCCTCGCAATGACTCAAGCTTTTGATGGACAGAAATTAGCCGGCATATCGCGCAAGAAATCCGAGTGATCGCGCGGGTTAGTATCGCATCAATACCGTAATGGTGCCATTGAGGTGGATCTGCGGTCTCAGGGTGTTCGCATGCGTCAGCCAAATTCAGCACAGTGCTTAGGGCTGTTTCAGATCCCGGCCTCAACATTACCGCTAAACTTGTTATGATGATCCGACTTGCGATTGTTCCGACGCCAAATCGGCGCGGGGCGCGCCTCCTACATGTGGGAGCGGCGCCCTCGCCGCGATTTTAAGAAGATCCCCGGGCTGGGCGCCCTCGCAAGCCGCTATATCGACAAGATGACAAGCCTATGGAAGATTCACCAAATCCCGAACTCGAAACCACGCGCCTGAAAGAGGTCAACAGCTACCTTCGAACACTCGCCGACAAGGTGGCCGGCGCCGTGCCCGACCTTGGCAAGATTCGGTGCCTGATCGACGAGTATGCCGCCATAGACGATTCGACCTCCAAACATGACGCCACCGCGCGTAAAGTTGCCGCGGAGCTGGTCCCCTGCGAATGGCTGACGGCCGATTCTTCCTCCCCGGCGGATAGACTCCTCTATGTCCACGGCGGCTCCTGGATGTCCGGCTCCCTCGAAGGTTACCGGGCCCACGCAGGACGCCTTGCCGCAGAGACGGACTGCGCCGTGCTGAACATCGATTATCGCCTGGCACCGGAACACCCGTTTCCGGCGGGCCTCGAAGACTGCGATCGGGCATTCGACTGGATGCTGGAAAATGGTCCCGACGGACCCGGTCGCGCCCGATCGACATTCGTCGCCGGGGACTCCGCGGGGGGCAACCTCGTTCTCGCTCTGCTACTCAAGCGCCGCGACCAGAACAAGGCATTGCCGAAAGCCGCGGTGGCGCTGTCGCCCGCCACCGATCTCACCTGGTCGAGCCCGTCGATCCAGCAGCGCGCGGCAGTCGATCCGATTCTTCGCGCCGAGCGGATCGACACCGTCGTCCACGCCTATTTGCAGAACGCTGCCGCGGTTGACGATCCCTATGTTTCTCCGTTGTTCGGAGAACTTTCCGGCCTGCCGCCGCTGATGCTGCAGGCCGGGGGAGCGGAGATCCTCTATGACGATTCCCGACGGTTTGCGGAAAAGGCGGAGGCGGCGGGTATTGACGTGTACTTCGATACCTGGCCGGATTTGCCGCACGTATTTCAGATGTTTGCGCCGTACCTGCCCCAGGCAAGCAGGGCGCTGCGCAGGATTGGCGCATTCGTGCATCGTGGCCGTGATGAACGAGGCGCGTGAACGTCGGGGACTGGGAACGGTACGTCGGTGTTTCCCCGTGGATAAAGGATTTGAGGAAACAGAATACATTTTTTGTTACGCTATTGACGTATGTGGCATCTATTCCTTGCTTTACCGGGGAGGCGATAATCGATCGAATCAGCCTCGGCTGCTCGTTGTTTGCCACCGAAGCTCAATCCACTATGATGGAGGACGACAAAAATGATTCAGAAGAATTACATTAAAATTGCCGCAATTTCGGCAGCGCTGGTTTTCTCGGCATCCGCTTTGGCAAACGATCCCGATAGTTGTAAGGCCGTAAGATTTTCCGACGTGGGCTGGACCGATATCACGGCAACGACAGCGGCGACATCGGTAGTGCTGGAAGGGCTTGGGTATGAGCCTTCAGCGACGGTTCTCTCGGTTCCGGTTACTTATACCAGCCTAAAAAATAAAGACATGGATATTTTTCTTGGTAACTGGATGCCGACGATGGAAGCCGACATCAAACCGTACCGGGAGGATGGATCGGTGGAATCCGTGCAACGCAACCTGGTTGGCGCGAAATATACCCTTGCCGTCAACAAGACGGCGGCCGATATGGGCGTCTCCGATTTTGCCGATATCAACAAGATACGCGACAAGGTCGATGGCAAGATCTACGGCATTGAGCCCGGCAATGATGGAAACCGCTTGATACAGGACATGATAGCCAAGGATGCGTTCGGTTTGAAAGGGTTCGAAGTGGTGGAATCCAGCGAACAAGGCATGCTGGCCCAGGTGTCGCGCGCAGACAGAAAAAAGGAACCCGTCGTATTTCTCGGTTGGGAGCCTCATCCGATGAACGCGAATTTTGAACTCGTGTACTTGTCCGGGGGGGATGATTATTTCGGCCCGAATTTTGGCGGTGCTGAAGTTTTTACCAACACCCGTGCCGGATATAGCAAAGAATGCCCGAACGTTGGGAAATTGCTGCAAAATCTTGAGTTCACGTTGGCTATGGAAAACGAAATCATGGGGGCGATCCTCGATGATGGGCAGGATCCAAATAAAGCGGCTGCGGCATGGCTGAAAAAGAACCCGGATACCTACAAGAAGTGGCTGGATGGAGTGACGACATTGGATGGCGGTGACGGTATTGCGGCGGTAAACGCTCACCTCGGAATGTAATTTGCCGGAACATCGGCGGCCGCGGCAACAGAAAATGCCGGGTCGCCGGTTACCTTCCGGAACACGAATATGCTTGACTGGCTGACAGACAATAAAATTCCGTTAGGTAACTGGATCAAATCCTTTGTCGATTTTTTACTGGACAATCTTGCCTGGTTTTTTGACAAGTTTTCGGAGGGGCTGCAATTCCTGATCGAAGGATTCGTTGACGGCATGCTGTTGTTGCACCCACTGGCCATGATCGGGATTTTCGCGGCCATTGCATGGATGCTTCACCGCTCTTTGAAACTGGTTGTGCTGATCGTTCTGTCGCTGCTGTTGGTCATAAATCTTGGTTATTGGGAGGCAACGCTACAAACATTAGGGCTGGTTATTTTTTCAACCCTGGTATGCATATTGGTTGGGGTGCCAACCGGTATCGCGGCGGCACATCGACCATGGCTGTATACGGCTTTGCGACCGATTCTGGACTTGATGCAGACCATCCCGACGTTCGTATATTTAATTCCGACAATGATCATGTTCGGCCTCGGCGTGGTACCGGGTTTGATCTCAACGGTCATATTCGCCATACCTGCGCCAATTCGCCTGACATACCTGGGTGTGTCCGGGGTGCCGACCGCTTTGCAGGAGGCGGGGGAATCGTTCGGCGCCACCAAACGGCAATTGTTGTGGAAAATCGAATTACCTCACGCCATGCCGACTATTATGGCGGGCGTCACGCAGTGCATCATGCTATCACTGTCAATGGTCGTGATAGCGGCCATGGTTGGTGCTCCCGGGTTGGGTATTCCTGTTTTACGGGCCCTCAATACCGTAAACATTGCCAAGGGCTTTGAAGCGGGGCTCGCTATCGTTGTTGTTGCAATCCTGCTTGACCGCGTGTGCAAGCAGCCCGAGGGAACCGACAAAAACAACCACAATCGAAACTAATGCCTGCCGTCGAATTCAAAAAAGTCGATATTATATTTGGTACCCATTGGCGTGACGCTCTCGAGATGCTCGATGATGGAAAATCCCGCGAACAGATCCTCGAGCGTACGGGTCAAGTATTAGGCGTCGCGGATGCCTCGATAAGCGTCGAAAAGGGCGAAATCTGTGTGTTGATGGGATTGTCTGGCTCGGGTAAATCGACATTACTGCGCGCGGTAAACGGATTGAATAAAGTTACACGCGGAAACGTCATGGTCGATGATGGAGCCGAGATTACCGACGTTGCCAACTGCGACCCGGCGACACTCCGAAAATTGCGAATGAACAGCATTGCGATGGTTTTCCAGCAATTCGCACTGTTGCCATGGCGTACGGTGCGTGAAAACGTCGGATTAGGACTGGAACTCAGCGGGGTGCCTGCAAAAAAGCGTCACGAGACGGTCAGCGAAAAACTAAAGATGGTTGGACTCGAACAATGGCAGAATAAGTACGCGCATGAATTGTCCGGAGGCATGCAGCAGCGAGTGGGCCTGGCCCGTGCATTTGCAACCGACGCCAATATCCTGCTAATGGATGAACCGTTTTCGGCGCTCGACCCGCTTATTCGTAACCGGCTTCAAGACGAATTACTGGACCTGCAAAATTCCCTCCACAAGACTATCCTATTCGTTAGCCACGACCTGGATGAAGCGCTAAAAATTGGTAACCGTATTGCAATTATGGAAAGCGGTCGCATCGTCCAGTATGGCTCAGCAGAGGAAATCGTTCTTGCTCCAGCGAATCAATACGTCGCTGATTTTGTCGCTCATATGAACCCGCTGAATGTTCTCCGCGGATCGACACTAATGACCGCCGCGGACAAAATCGAGCGAAAGGAGCAAGGCCTGAATCTCGACCGGAGCGGTCGATATGTTCTGCAAGTTGATGGATCAAATCAGATTATCGGTGCGCTTGTCGATGGCCAACCGGTAAAAATTGTGCATTACAGCGCTGATACGAATCTCAAGACTGTAAGTGAATCCAATGATGTAATGCTTTCGGCTTCGTCGGATATCCTTATGAAGACCGCGATCGAAATTCGTCATGCCACCGGCTATCCTGTTGCGTTGATTGAAGATAGCAAATTTGCGGGAGTGATCGGCGACGACGAAATTTATCGGGGAATGTTGCAGCAGTCGGAGATAAACCTGGCGCACTGAAGTAGAAAGCAACTTCTAGTGATATGAAAGAGCTCCACCATCTACGCTCCGAAGGCGACCTCAACATTTCACCTGCAAGATCCAGCTGGCAGGCGGAATATATCGATGAATCGACACGTTCCGTGCTGGATGAAGACGCACGGTATTTCCTGCATCAGTCGTTGTCCACGCCGTGCCTCAATGTGCTGCAGGGGTGCGATGGTTCGTTTCTCGAGGATCTACAGGGAAATCGCATCCTTGATTTCCACGGCAACAGCGTGCACCAGGTCGGCTTCGGCCATCCGCGGGTCATCTCGGCGATAAAACGGCAGCTGGATGACCTGCCGTTTTGTACGCGGCGGTACACCAACAGGCCGGCCATCGAGCTCGCCAGGGAACTGACGACACTTGCACCGGATCCTCTCAACAAGATCCTGTTCGCTCCCGGCGGGACCAGCGCGATCGGGATAGCCCTGAAACTTGCCAGGATGGCAACGGGACGATTCAAGACCCTGTCGATGTGGGATTCGTTTCACGGCGCCTCCCTGGATGCCATCTCAGTCGGTGGCGAGGCCATCTTTCGCAAGGACGCCGGACCCCTGTTGCCCGGGACCGAGCACGTGCCGCCGCCCGATTCCCGTCATTGCCCCTGGGATTGCGCGGGCTCGTGCAAACTGAAGTGCGCCGAATACATAAACTATGTCCTCGAAAAAGAAGGAGATGTGTGCGCGGTTATTGCGGAGACCGTACGCAGCATCCCCTATTTTCCACCGAAAGATTACTGGCGCATTGTGCGGGAGGCCTGCGACCGGCACGGCGCGCTTTTGATTCTGGACGAGATTCCGCACTGCCTCGGAAGGACGGGCCGGATGTTCACTTTCGAACATTACGACGTCGTGCCGGACATGGTCGTAATCGGCAAGGGGCTGGGAGGAGGAGTCTTTCCCCTAGCCGCGCTGCTGGCGAGGGAGGATCTCGATTGCGCTCCGGACCGCGCGCTGGGGCACTACACCCATGAAAAGAATCCGGTCGCCTGCGCTGCCGGGCTCGCCACCCTGGAGGTCATCCGGGATGAACGCCTGGTGGAAAGATCGCACGAACTGGGTACCCGGGCACTGTCGATGCTCGATGAGATCAAGTCCAGACATCCTTCGGTAAGCGACGTCAGGGGCAAGGGGCTGTTGCTTGGAGTCGAGCTGATCGACCCCGCCACGGAGTCGAGCTGATCGACCCCGCCACGGGGCAGAGAGATTTCGAGCTGGCCGAGCAGGTGATGTATCACTGCCTGACGATGGGACTGAGTTTCAAGCTGTCGATGGGCAACGTGTTGACGCTTGCCCCGCCGCTCAATATCGAGGAGTCGGAGCTGGAGCGTGCGATAGGCATCGTCGACGCGGCTCTCTCCGAAAGAATGTAGCAGGCGCGCCTCGCGCCGATTCATCGCGGCGGGGGCGCCGCTACAAATGATGGATAATTTGATAGTATCCCCGGTCCTGGAAATTCATGTATAGCTGCCGATAATGACTTACAACACCGTGAAAATCGGATCGCTCGATGTCGAGCGGTCGCTCTATGTCCTCATAAATGAAGAAATTGCACCGGAAACCGGCGTGGATCCGGCCGAATTCTGGCAAACGCTGGAAACCCTGGTGCGGGAACTCGGGCCGAAGAACGCGGAACTGCTGGACAAGCGGGATGACCTACAGCGCCGCATCGATGAATGGTTCGGCGAGGGGCAGACCCGGTCGACGGCGGAGCAGAAGAAGTTCCTCGAGGACATCGGATACCTGATCCGGGAAGGCGACGACTTCAGCATCGCGGTAGAGGGCGTGGACGATGAAATCGCGACAATAGCCGGTCCGCAACTCGTCGTTCCCGTGGACAATTCCCGGTACGCGCTGAATGCCGCCAACGCGCGCTGGGGCAGTTTGTATGATGCCACGTACGGCACCGACGTCATCACCGAAGAGCGCGGTTGCCGGCGAACCAGCCAGTACAACCCCGTGCGCGGTGCGAAGGTGATCGTATTTGGACGGGATTTCCTGGATCGTGCGGCTCCGCTTGCCATCGGAAGCCATCACTTCGCCGTGAAGTACAGCATCGAAAACGGAAGGCTCGCGGTCGTCATGGGCGACGGCACCAGAAGCGGGCTCGGCCGGGCCGAGCAGTTCGTCGGATACACCGGCGACCCGGAGAACCCGGATAAGGTCCTGCTGCGGAACAATCACCTCCATATAGAGATCGGCGTCGGCGAACGCGATTATATTGGAAAGGCTGATCTGGCGAGTGTCTACGATATCCAGCTCGAATCGGCTATTACCACGATTATGGATTGTGAAGATTCGGTCTCCGCGGTGGATGCCGAAGACAAGGTTCGTGTTTACCGCAACTGGCTGGGGTTGATGTTGGGTACGCTCAGCAGCAGCTTCGAAAAGGACGGCCAGGTCGTCGACCGGGTTCTGGAGCCTAACCGGGAATATATCGATCCTGCCGGCGGCACGCTGTCTCTCCCCGGACGCAGCCTGATGCTGGTGCGAAACGTGGGGCTCCACATGTACACGGATGCCGTTACGTTGGATGGGGAGCCCATACCCGAGGGGTTCCTCGACATCATGGTGACCGCATTGGCGGCCAGGCACGACATGCTGGGCCACGGGAAATTCAGCAACAGCCGCAGCGGCCAGATGTACGTGGTCAAACCGAAACTGCATGGTCCGGAAGAGGTGGCGGCAACCGTGGAGCTCTTCGGCCGTGTCGAAGACGCCCTGGGGATGCAGCCAAATTCGATAAAAATCGGCATCATGGACGAGGAGAGGCGCACCACGGTGAACCTCAAGGAATGTATCCGCGCCGCGCGCGAGCGGGTGATTTTTATCAATACCGGATTCCTCGACCGCACCGGGGACGAGATCCACACCGATATGGAAGCAGGGGCCATGATGCCGAAGGAAGACATGAAAATGGCACCCTGGCTGATGGCATACGAGGACTGGAATGTGGATGTCGGCCTAGAATGCGGATTGCCCGGCGTTGCGCAGATTGGCAAGGGCATGTGGCCGGCGCCTGACAGGATGGCGGCCATGGTCGAAGCCAAGGTCAATCATCCGCGCGCGGGAGCAAACACGGCCTGGGTTCCCTCTCCGACCGCCGCAACACTGCACGCGCTGCATTATCACGAGGTCAACGTCTCGAACCGGCAGCGGGAACTTGCTTCGCGGACGCGCGCGCGTCTGGACGACATCTTGACGATACCGCTGCTGGGTGATCGCAAACTCGATGCACGCGGCATCCAGAAAGAACTGGACAACAATGTCCAGGGCATACTCGGGTATGTCGTTCGCTGGGTAGGCCAGGGTGTGGGCTGCTCAAAGGTGCCGGACATCAACGACGTTGGTTTGATGGAGGACCGCGCGACGCTGAGGATCTCGAGTCAGCATATCGCGAACTGGCTTCGCCACGGTGTCGTCAGTGAAGAGCAGGTCATGGAAACGATGAAAGGGATGGCCCATGTCGTAGATCAGCAGAACGCCGGCGATCCTGCGTATTCAGACATGGCGCCCGGATTTGATGACAGTGTCGAATTCCAGGCGGCGGTTGATTTGGTGTTCAAAGGCCGCGAAGTCCCGAACGGGTATACCGAGCCGGTTCTCCACGCCCGGCGTCGCGAGATGAAGGCAAGTTCCTTGTAGGAGCGGCGCCCCGCCGCGATCAGGTAATCGGCGCGAGGCGGGCCTCCTACACCAGGACGGCATCGAGAGCAGCGTTACGTTCGCCCGCGAAACGGGTCAGAGCGCGTGGGAGCGGCGCCCCGCCGCGATGGGTTGAGCCAGGCCGCCGGTGTCCGTGTTGCCGGGTTAAAACTCGTCGACAACACGCGCACCGGCACCCAGCGCACTGGGTACGATATCGACAACACCCGGTATGTCTTCGATGGCTTGCCTTACGTTGTCGACGAATTCGGCCTCGGTCACGACCTTCACCTGCGGGCCGGCGTCTATGGTGAAGAATGCCGGTGTACCCTGCGAACGGAGTTCCCTCACACGGTGTATGATTTCAACCGTGGCACCGTTCCAGTACACGAGAGCAGGTTTTGTAGTCAGCATGACGCCGTGCATTTTGAGACAGCTGGCCTCGCTGACCTCTGCCAGAGACTGAAAATCCCGTCTCAGCACCGCCTTGCGGGCTGCCGTAAAATCATCACGTGCCGAATCCGTCCACGCGGCGTAAAAAGCGGATGTGGCGGCGCTTTGCAGCATACCCTGCGTAGATCCCACGCTTTTAGCGTTTGTCGAGGTCACCGCCACCAGCACCTCGAGCGGCCAATCCCGCTGATCGAGCAATGCTCGGGCGGCCGGGTCGGTTTCGGTGACATCCAACTCTACGAATCCGCCAAGCATGGAACGTGCGGCCGAGGCCGAACTCATCCGCGCCAGGCGGCTCCGCTGATCGCGGTCGAGGTCCGCGTCCAGTGCGGCGCAGGCCGCGGTCACCAGCGCCGAGAATCCCGATGCGGACGAGGCGAGCCCCGCGCCCGTGGGAAAATTGTTTTTCGACTCGACCAAAGCATACAGATCTTGGCCCGTAGCCTGCCTGATATGATCCAGGCATCGAGCAACCCGCTGCCGCTGTGCTTCGTCCGACTTGTCGTTGATGACAAACAGGTCCCGCGCGTGCGCGCCGCTGAACTCGACCCGGGTGCGCGTCCACAATGCGTCCAGGGTGATGGACAACGAAGGCGTTGACGGTACGTTATTCCCTTCCCGCTGCTTGCCCCAGTACTTCACCAGCGCAATATTGGGCTGCGCCTGCGCGATCCCTTCCATCAGGCCGAGGTTCGTTCGAACGGTATCGGGTCGGGACCGTCCGTGCCGGCAAGTGCCCTGACCCAGGGACCGCCGAGAGCGGAGCGTTGCCTGAACAGGATTGACAATGCGATCCACGTGATCCACAGGGGAATTACGGTGAGAACGCCAGCGCATGGGTATCGCTGTACACGTGATCGGTTTTTTTTGTTCATCAGAATGACCCAACGTAGTAGTTGATGGTGTGACTATACCGCGTTAGTGTTGGGGCTGTGCTTACTTAGATATTACACCACTTATGACCAGTACAGCCGCAGGTGAACACGATTCGTTGTCGCTAGAGGAGCTCATACGCGGCAGGCGATCGATAAATTTTTTCGAACAAGAGCCGCCTCCCAGAGAACTGATACTTGAAGCCATAGATCTGGCCAGGTGGGTTCCCAATCACCATTTGACGGAGCCGTGGCGATTTTATTTGCTGTCGGAAAGCGTGAAATCCACCATCGTGGAGCTGAATGCAAATCTGGTGGCCGTGAAGAAAGGCGAAGAGGCCGCGGCGGCGAAGAGAGCGCGCTGGTCTTCCATACCGGGTTGGCTCGTGGTGACCTGCTTGAAATCGTCCGATGAGCTGCGTGCCCG
>CAMYOI010000176.1 GCA_947259955.1 uncultured Gammaproteobacteria bacterium | reverse complement strand
TCCCCTCGATGACATGGAATTGATATTCAGCATCACCGGCCTGCCCGTGGGTCCCGGAGGTTCTATCGTATTCTGGGTGGCGGTGATCCTCGTTCTGGTGTTGAGTGTCGGCTCCTACCTGATGTATAGAATGGGAGCGGCGCAGATCGATCTTGTCAGGCAGCAGCAGGACTTCATTTCCGCGGTCAGCCATGAACTGAAAACCCCGCTCACCTCGATTCGAATGTATGGAGAGATGCTGCAGGAAGGATGGGCGGACGAGGACAAAAAAGCGTCCTACTACAAATACATCTCGGAGGAGAGTGAACGACTGTCCCGGCTGATATCCAACGTGCTGCAGCTAACGCGCCTGAACCGGAACGATCTGCGGCTCGAATTGCAGCGGGTTAGCGTGGCGGAGCTGATGGACAGCGTTCGATCGAAAATATCATCCCATGTGCGCGGCGCCGGATTCGATCTGAATGTGGACATCGAAGCGGCGGCAGGAAACGCGGTAATCAGGGTAGATCCCGATGCGTTCGTACAGATCATCATCAACCTGGTGGACAACGCGTTGAAGTTCTCCGCCGCCGCCGTAGAAAAATGTGTCGATATCGTTTGTATCCGTTCGCGCGACGGAAGCGTGCGTTTTCGGGTGCGGGACTACGGCCCCGGTGTGCCCCGGGATAAAATGAAAAAGATATTCCAATTGTTCTATCGATCCGAAGATGAGTTGACGCGGGATACGATCGGCACGGGTATCGGCCTTGCCCTGGTCGATCAGTTGGCTCATGCCATGGGCGGTCGGGTGGACGTGGTCAACAAGGAGCCGGGTGCCGAATTCATCGTGGCGTTTCCCGCTGTTCCTGCTGCTGCCTGACCGTTAAATCTGGTCGATTGCCCAGTGCAGTTTGCCATCGGCGATTCGTGCGCGGGCGCCCTGGCCCAGGGCATAGCTTGGGGATTCGTGCCCGAACAGATCACTGGCGTAGACAGGACAGGGACTGCGACGGGCAAATTGCGTCAGAATCTCATGGCGCTCCGAAGTGCCTACGAGTTGCCCAATGACAATTGCACGCAGTCCTGCCAGCGTGCCGCTCTGTTCCCATTGGTTCCAGAATCGCATCAGTCGTCCCGGGTTTTCGTTCGTATCTTCCGTCCCGGGTTTTCGTTCGTATCTTCGATGAAAAGAATTATCCCGTCCAAGGATGGCGGTAGATAAGAGGTGCCAATTAGGCTGGTCAGCACCGCCAGGCAACCTCCAAGAAGCGTCCCTTCGACGGATCGTCCCTCCCCATCCGCAGTAACCGCCTCAATCGGCAACGCTTCACGCCATGGCAGCCCGTGGCCGAGAAGCCCTAGAAGATGCTCTGTGTAATCTGAACCCGGGCACCACAGGGATCCGCCCGGCATAACCGCATGCAGGCCACGCCAGCCGAGGCGGGTGAAAAGGGCAACCTGAAGGGCGGTGATGTCAGACAGTCCGACGAGGCATTTGGGCCGGAGTGTGCGCAAATGATCCCAGTCCATGAGCGGCAGTAGGTCGCTGGCGCCGTAGCCGCCCCGCGCCGCTAATACGAAATCGCTGCCGTCGTCGCCCAAGGCATCTGACAGCGCCTTGTTTCGGTCCGCCGCCGGCCCGCTTGCGTAGACCCATCCGGTCTCCGGGCGCATCGGGGTGTGCAGCACCGTAAATTCACGCTGCTCGAGGTCCTTGATGTTTTTGGCCAGTAGGTTGCGGTCGGGCGTGCCGGCGGGCTCGATGATGATTAATCTCACGCTATGCATCGGGCAATTCTAATGTACACCTGTTGTAATGTGCAGCACGCACAGGAACGGCGGCACTCTGCTCACCCAGGACCCGAATGGGGAGTCAGGCCGTCTGAATACCAATGACGGTATTCGCTTGACGGGAGCGCACGGGATAAATAAACTATAAAACTAGTTATATAATTTGAAGTGCAATAATTGCTAACTCTCGAAGAAGCGGCCCAGGGGTTTGCTGCGGTGGCGTCGGAATCGCGGCTGGATGTGCTCATGACGCTGGTGCGTGCTGGGCCCGACGGATTGACCGTCGGGGACATCCAGAATTGCGTGGGTATCCCTGCCTCCACGCTGGCGCATCACCTCAAGTTTCTGGCTGCCGGCGGACTGATCGAACAAGAGCGTGCCGGGCGAGCCGTGATCAATCGCGCGGCTTATGAAAGAATCGAAAGACTTGCGGACTTCCTGATGCGGGAATGCTGCGCGGATGCTAAACCGCCGCGAAGCGCGCTGCGTGCCGGCTCTGTTCGTTGAATCGGAGATCGCGATGACGGCACTGGTATTGAAGCACTTCGACGGCATCCGCAGGACCGTGGACAAGGCCGCCTCCGTATGGACCCTGATCCTGATCATACCCCTCGCGGTAGCGCTTTATGACGCTGAACGACTCGATACCATCCTCGGGGTCGCGCTGCGGGCACTCGCAGGGACGCTGCCCTACATCATCGTCGCCGTACTGCTCATCGCAATTCTCAAGGCCACCGGCGCCGAGACGGTCGTCGCCAGGGCCTTCCAAGGCCGGGAAACGCGGATGATCTTGCTGGCCGCACTGCTTGGCGGGCTTGCCCCATTCTGCTCGTGTGAGGTGATCCCGTTCATCAGCGGTCTCCTGGCTGTGGGCGCGCCGCTTTCCGCCGTGATGGCATTCTGGCTGTCATCGCCGCTCATCGATCCCCCCACGGTACTCATTACGGCAGGCGCGTTGGGTTGGGAATACGCAATCGGTAAAATGTTCGCGGCGGTCGCGCTGGGACTCATGGGCGGATTCGGTGTGCGATTCCTGGTGAATCGAGGTGCGTTTTCGGCGCCGCTTCGAAACCGCGACAGCGGAGGTTGCTGCGGCTGCGGGTCTTCCCCATTCGAGGGCGAAGTCGAGTGGCGATTCTGGCGTGAGCCGAAAAGAGTGCAGACCTTTCGGACCGAGGCCATGCTGAACGGCCTGTTTCTGATCAAGTGGCTCACTTTTGCGTATCTCCTGGAGGCACTCCTCGTTACCTATGTCCCCGCCGAGGCCATCGGGAGTGTTGTCGGCGGCGACGGTTTCATGCCGATCGTGATCGGGGCCATTGTAGGTGCTCCCGCCTATCTAAACAGCTACGCCGCACCGGCGCTCGTCGCCGGATTGATGGAGCAGGGCATGAGTGCCGGCGCGGCGATGGCATTCATGGTGGCGGGCGCGGTCAGTTCCATCCCGGCCATGGCGGCGGTCTGGTCCCTGGTCAACAAACAGGTGTTTCTCGCGTATATGGGATTCGGCATCTCTGGTGCCATATTGATCGGTGCCGTGTTCGCGGCCGCCGTCTGATGTCACCCCTTATCCGGCTATGCTGGGCAAACGCCTTCGTATCCATAGTTCAATAACGCATATTGCATACGCAATAAAGGAACTGGAACAGAAGCCGTGGTTTGATCGGCTGGATCGCATCGCTCCGACACCTTGTGAACGAAAATGGCTGGAGACGATCCACAGTCAGGACTACATAGATCGGACAAGGCAGGAATGTAGCGCCGGACGAAGCTACATCGATACGCCGGACGTCGCGGTGGGCCAATCTTCGTGGGAGGTGGCGGTGCTCGCCACCGGAGGCGCGCTGGCCGTAGCCGATCGTGTTGCTCAGGGCAGCGTAAACAACGGATTCGCGATGATCAGACCTCCGGGCCATCATGCCGAGAAGGCCATGGCATTGGGTTTTTGCCTGTTCAATAACGTGGCCATCACGGCACGTTATCTGCAGAAGTTTCACGCCCTGGACAAGATCCTGGTCCTCGACTGGGACGTCCATCACGGCAATGGTACGCAACACAGCTTCGAATCCGATCCCTCGGTGTTCTACATCAGTACCCATCAATATCCCTACTATCCAGGCACCGGCGCCTACTCTGAAAACGGGACCGGCGCGGGCGCGGGCGCGACATTGAACTGCCCCATGTCCGCCGGCTACGGAGATGCGCAGTACCGCGAAGCCTTCGAGGAACTCATTCTGCCCGCGGCCCGGAAATTCAAGCCGGACGCGGTGCTGATTTCAGCCGGTTTCGACGCCCACCGCGCGGATCCCCTTGGCGCGATCAATCTGAGTACGGGGTTTTACCGCTGGATGACCGAACAGATGATGGAGGTCGCAGATGCCTACAGCAACGGCCGGTTGATTTCAATGCTGGAGGGGGGGTACGACCTCAAGGCGTTGGCGGAGTGTATCAGCATTCACCTTCAGACCCTCAGCGGCATAGACTGAATACTCTGCCCGACTTTTCCAGGTTCAAACAACTTCGATATCAACGAATGTTTCGTTGTAGCAGGCACCGTCGACGATATCAGTTCTCCGGTCCGCAGATATGAGCGCGTTTACAGTGCGTCCGGATTGGCTGGTGCGCAGCCAGGTTCCCTTGGGGGTATAGAGAACACCGCGCTGCACGGCGTCTGAAATCTTCGCCTTCAGGATTACCGAGCCAATGTCATTTTCCAGCTTTACCAGGCCGCCGTCTTCGATGACATGCCGCCGGGCGTCGTCTGGATGGATTTCGACGACCTCTGCGCCCTCGCTCGCTTGGTCGCTTCCGAAGGTGGCATTGGTGCGTTTCGAAGAAGACGGGCTGATGACGGTAAAAGGGCGATCCTTCTCTGCCGGATCATAGCGGGGTACGCCGCAACCGAACTTCTCGTCCAGTTCAACACTGTACAACTCGATCTTTCCGGAAGCCGTGCGGGGATTCACGGTGTTGCACATGATCACATCTTTTCCGTCAGTGGTGTTCATGAGCAGGGCTTCGTCGACCGGGATCTCGCTGGGCCGGTAGCCGTTGAGCCGCCGGTCCCCGGGGTCGATCGCAGCATCGATTAGCTCGCGATCACTGTCGGAAAACATTGGATCGTCGAATCCGAATTCGCGGGCAAGACGGCGGAAAATTGCGGTGTTCGGAAGCGATTCCCCAACCGTCGGTATGACGGGCTCGGCGCGCTGCAGATAACTGTGTCCGTATGCCGTATAGATGTCGTTGAATTCGAAATGGGAAGAAGCAGGCAGCACGACGTCGCAATAACGCATGCTGTCCGTCATGACGACGTCGATTCCAGTGACAAAAATGTCATCCCGGCTCAGCGCCTCGATCATTCGGTTCTGATCGGGATGGGTTGCGACGGGATTGTGGTTATAGATGAAAACCGATCGAATTGGCGGGTCCAGATCGTCTTTGAGGAGATGCCTGCCCACATCCACGATATTCAGCGTCCGGGTGCCTTCCGGAACGAGATCGGGTCGTTGTAATGCGGCCGGCGTGACCGGGAACGCAAATCCCGGTTTGGCAATCACGCCCGCACCTCGCCTCCCCAGTTGGCCGAGGAGTGCGGAAACCGACATGGCTGCCCTCAAACCGGAGCCTCCGCTTTTGCCGCGTTCGATGCCATTGCCGATAGAGAGTGCCAGATTCCGCGCCCCCGCATACAGGTCGGCCATTTCAATGATCGAGACCAAAGGCACACCGCAAATTCTCGATGCCTCCTCCAGCGGGTATTTCCGTGCTTCGCGGAGGAAGTCGTCGGCGCCCGTCACCCATTCACCAACGAAATCCGTGTCGATCTCATCGCGACGCTCCAACTCGGCGGCCAGCGCCAGTGCCAGTACGACATCCGTACCCGGGGAAATCTGAATAAAAAGATGGGCCTGCTCGGCGATGCGGGTTCGCTTCGGATCGACGACGATCATCTGCGCGCCGCGCTCCCGCGCCTGTTTGATTACGCGTGCTAAATGCAGGTTCGAGACCGTGACGTTGTTTCCCCAGACGGCAATCAGATCGGCGTCAGCCGCCTGTTCCGGCGGCATGCCCGGCGCGTCGCCGAACAGGCTGGTGTAGGCGGTGCCGCGAACCGCTCCGCACAGGGGGCCGCGATCGAGAAGGCTCGCGCCCAGTTGGTGGAAGAACCGCCGATCCATGGATGCCACCGCGAGCTGCCCGTGCGGGCCGGCATAGTTGAATGGCAGCACCGTTTGACGACCATATTGGCGGATCGCGGCCCGGATTCGATCTGTGATCAATGAAAGCGCGTTTTCCCAACTTGTCGGTTCGAAACGGCCGCTGCCTTTCGGCCCCGCTCGCAGCAACGGTCTGCGAAGCCGATGCGCGCCGTGAACGAATGCCGGGTAGTACTTCGACACCTTGTCGCAGATTGCCCCCGCGGTATAGGGGTTCGAGCGCGTTCCTTTTATTTTGCTGATTTCAGAACCAACAACCGTTACCTGCAGCGAGCAGGTGTCGGGGCAATCCAGTGGACAAACTGAGTTTCGTTCCAGGGCTTGGGGGTCAGTAATCATCGCCGCGTGTTTGGTGAATTATATTGATGAAACATATCCAATTATTGAAAATATAACCAGTCCAATTAGCGTCAATCGGTTGGCTGATTCCTTTTTCAGTCGTCAGCTTCTGCGATGCGCCGGATTTACGGCGACGGGCGGCGGTTTCCCTGGGTTTTTTGCGGCGCGAACCCGATCGTTTCGCGCGTGTTGGGAATCAACTGGCCGGGCCTTGATCTATGACACTACCCATTGCTTCGTGTATATGTACGATGTGTGATTCGTGATGCCAAATTGAGGAGGCTTGGATTTGAATTTTCGTGCATCGATCATTGCCTTGTTGTTCATAGGCTTACATCCGTGTTTGGTATTCCCCTCGGACTTCGAACGCGAACAGCGTCTGATCAGCGAGATGGAAGCCAATCTGTTCGATGGGGAAGTCGTCTATCTGTCGGACGGCGAGCGTGATTTTGCCGCGGTGCTCATAGAAAACGAGCAGCCGAGAGGATCGGTTGTCCTGCTTCACGGTCGCGGGTTCCACCCCGATTGGCAAGATGTGGTCGGACCCGTCCGGGTTGCGTTGGCGGCGGCGGGGTGGTCAACCCTGTCCGCCCAGATGCCGGTGCTGGAAAAAGGAAAAAAGTACTATGACTATGTGCCATTGTTTCCCGAGTCTTACAAACGCATTGAGGCGGCGGTCAAATTCATGCGGGACAACGTGGCCGGGCCCGTCGTCTTACTCGCTCACAGCTGCGGGGCACACATGGCAATGAACTGGATCGACGAGGTCGGCGATTCCAAAATAGACGCGTATATCGGCGTCGGCATGGGGGCGACCGACTATGGCCAGGATTTGATTCGCCCCTTCCCGATCGCGGACATGAAGGTACCGCTGCTCGATATCCTGGGTACCGAGGAGTATTCGCGGGTGCTGGCGCTGGCCATTGTTCGAAAGTCAATATTGAGTAGATCTCGGAATCCGCGGTCAGCCCAGGTGTTCGTCGAGGGTGCCGACCACTACTTCAAGGACAGGAACGAGGAACTGGGAAACGCCATCATCGAGTGGCTGGATGGCTTGGAGTTCTAATCAATAATACCGGGTGACGAAAACCAAGGGAGCAAGGTGCGTATCGGAATAAGCTGGCGCCAAAATTCACAGAAGAACTCGACAAACGAGGTATCGCGATCGAGGCGCGGACAGGAAAATAATTGAACTGCTGAAGCACGATGACCTTGTCGATGTCTATAATATGGCGATGTGGACCTTTCATTTCGAAGATTAGGGACGGTGTGCGTGACCACTTAACAAGCCTTACGGGATTATTCAAGAACCTGAACCATGCGCCCAAGGTTTCGCCGGATCATGGGCACTATCCGACACGAATCAGGGACTCGGCGGGCTCGCTCGAAGGAATCCCGCTCTAGGAGTTACTAAATAGGATGGCGAATACCAAAGATCCGAACGGAAATGCCATGACGGCCGAGGAACGCCCAACCCCCGGCCACTATACGGCTCATGCCCTGGACCGGGCTTTCAAGGCCAACCTGGCCAGGCTGACCGCGGGTATCACGCCGGCCGGGTTGTCCAGTATCTATTTCGACTGGCTTTCGCACCTGATGCTGTCGCCGGGCAAGCAGCTGGAACTGGTCGAGAAAGCGGGGCGTAAAGCCGAGCGGTTTTTCCGCTACGCCGGACAAACCGTCCTCGACGCGGATACCCCGCCATGTATCAGTCCGCTGCCGCAGGACCGCCGATTTCAGCACGAATCCTGGCATCAGTGGCCCTACAATTTTATGTACCAGGCGTTCCTGCTGACGCAGCAGTGGTGGCACAACGCCACGACCGATATCGACGGTCTAGAACCGGAGCGCGAGCGGGTAGTGCAATTTACCACGCGCCAGTTGCTGGACCGCTACGCCCCGTCGAACAATCCGTTGCTGAATCCGGAGGTGGCGAAGGCAACTATGGAGACCGGCGGCATGAACCTCATTCAAGGATGGCAAAACTTCGTCGAAGACTGGGAGCGGGCCGCAGCCGGCAAGCCACCGGTTGGGTCCGAGGACTATCGGGTCGGACACAACATCGCCGTGACACCCGGCAAGGTCGTATACCGTAACCGATTGATCGAGCTGATCCAGTATGCCCCCACCTCGGAGCAGGTCTATGCCGAACCGATCCTGATCGTGCCGGCCTGGATCATGAAGTACTACATCCTCGATTTGTCCCCGGAGAATTCCCTGGTGAAGTATCTGGTCGACCAAGGCCACACCGTGTTCATGATTTCCTGGCGCAACCCGACATCGGAAGACCGCGACCTCGGCATGAACGACTACCGACGGCTGGGGCCTATAGCCGCGCTCGATACGATTTCAACGATCGTCCCGGGCGAAAAGGTTCACTCGGTTGGCTACTGCCTGGGCGGCACTCTGCTTACTATCGTTGCTGCGGCCATGGCGCGTGAAAAAGATCAGCGGTTGGCTTCGTTGACCACTTTTGCCACCCAGGTGGATTTTACCGAGTCCGGTGAGCTGATGCTGTTCATCGGCGAGAGCGAAGTAGCGTATCTGGAAAATATGATGTGGGACCAGGGATACCTGGACGGCTATCAGATGGCCGGTGCGTTCCAGATTCTGCGATCGAACGACCTGATCTGGTCGCGAATCGTACGCAACTATCTGCTTGGCCAGCGTCAACCGATGAGTGATTTGATGGCCTGGAATGGCGACCTCACCCGCATGCCCTATCGAATGCATTCCGAGTATCTGCGCCGACTGTTCTTGAACAACGAATTGGCAAGTGGTCGCTACCAGATCAATGGGCGCCCGGTTGTCATCAGCGATATTCGCGTACCGATTTTCACGGTGGGGACCGTCGATGACCACATTGCGCCCTGGCGTTCCGTCTACAAGATCCATCTACTCGCCGATGCCGAAGAAGTGACCTTCGTGTTGACCAGCGGAGGGCACAACGCCGGCATAGTCAGCGAACCTGGCCATCCACGCAGAAGTTATCAGTTGCGCACTCACCACGAGGGCGATGCCTATGTCGGTCCTGATACCTGGCAGGAAACGACCGAATCCGAGTCAGGCTCATGGTGGCCGGCCTGGCAGCGATGGCTGGGCGAACATTCCTCGGATAAAACCAAGCCCCCCGCGATGGGCTTGCCGGGAGGTTCGCCGCTTATCGATGCGCCGGGTACCTACGTGCTGCAGCCCTGAGCGGGTTCCAGCCCGCTAGTTCAGCTATCGCAGGTGCCGCCCGCCGTCCATTGGAAGCACACGACCCGTGACGTAACCGCTGCCCAACAGATAGTCAACGGCGTGCTGCAAACCTGCGCGTTTTCCGATGCCTGTGATGAGGATGGGCTGATTGCTCATGGGTTGAGGAACTCGGCACGTGTGTGAATGTTGTCTTTGAAACAGCCGCCCAGCGCGGTCGTACTGGTTTGTGAGTTCGTGTCCATCACGCCTCTGGATTTGACGCAGTAATGCGTGGCATCGATGCTTACAGCCACGTTCCCGGTATCCAGTAGTGCCTGCAGCGCGACCAGAATCTGGCGTGTCAAGCGTTCCTGAACCTGGGGTCTTTGGCCGAAAAAGCGCACGATTCGATTGATTTTCGAAAGACCAATGAGCTTGTCCCGCGGGATATAGGCCACCTTGGCCACGCCATCGATGGTGACGAAATGATGCTCGCAGGTGCTGGTCAGGTCGATATCGCGAATCTTGACCATCTCATCGGCTCCCATTTTGTTGGCTATCAAGGACAATTTGGGAAATTGGCTGTAGTCCAGCCCGGAGAAGATCTCGTGCACATACATTTTCGCTATGCGATGCGGAGTTTCGGAAAGACTGTCGTCCGACAGATCGAGCCCGAGCGTGCTCACCACCTGCGCCATCAGTGCTTTAACGTGTTCGTATTTCTGCCGGGCGTTGAGACCCGTTTCGATCATTGGTGTTTCCAGGCCATGTTCGATAAGTGTGTTCCTGACCAGGATCGCTTCATTGCTCAGCTCGCCGTCAGGATGACTGGCAATGGAAACAGGATTGATGCTCACTTGGCTTTCTCCCGGTTGTTTTCAGAAATTTCGGCGTGGTATTCCAGCGTCAGTGATACGGAATCAGCGAAGCGAAGCGCGTGGGGCTTATCTACGGCTACCTTGGCGCTGATCACGTCCGGATAGGTGCTGCAAATCGCAAGTACGTCGGCTGTCAGCTTCTCCAGAAGCAAAAAGCTGCCTGCCTCAACGTGGTTTATGATTGCTTTTGCAACGCTCTTGTAGTTCAAGGCATCGTCGACGTGGTCCTCGAAAACGCCCCGATTGACGGTGTGCTTGATTTCGAGATTGATGACGACATCCTGTTGCTTGATCCTTTCCTCGGGATTGAATCCTATGAAGGTCCTCAGTCTCAGGTTTTTGATACTTATGACGGCATTCGACACCGACATGCGGCTCTTTTCACGGGGGTGGATAGCATTTGGCTGCGGCGAGGAAGTTCCGATCGCCCTCGTGCCGCGCGATGCGTCTGCGAGACTGGTTTCAATGCTTGTCACGATGTGAATACCTCCATTCGTGGAATGTGCGCTTGTCGCCCGGGTCGAATGTTTTACTAGTCAACGTGAAGGTTGCGTGAAGGACAACGAAAATACCGAAATCTCAATCCTCAGAAGCCTTGCCGCGGCAGTAGTCGACAGCGCATCGGTGGGCGTTACTGGCTGGGTGCGGACGGTCGCTCTGTCGCCGATATATGGCATCAACATGTCGAGCCACCTGTTTCCGACACGCTACGCGGTTTAGTCCGGCAATACAGTACTTCAGGAATCGAACCACCAACCTCTCGCTTTGAAGCAATCTTCTTCATCTTTCTATCCTGATAGTCAGAAAAACGGCTTATTGTCTCGTGCTGGCTTTAACACCCCAGGCCCTGACTTTCATAGAAATGGAGCCGTCTTCATTGACAGGCAAGCGATTCTGTAAAGTGTTTCGCAGTTTCCCACGGGCTCCAGGTTCAAGATTCACGCAGTACCCGGGCGCCGGTCCGGCACCGAGTGTGAATGGTTGCCAAAAATCCTCAAACGATGTGAATATTGTCGATGTTTCAATAGCCTTGGTCTCCACTTCCACCAATCCCGGACTGCGAGCCGACTCCGCCAGGTCATTTTCTGTGCACTCTGAAAAACGCTTGTCCTCCGACAGGTCTTGCGCATCTCTATTCAACTCGACAGCAGCATCCCAAAATGCTTGCACAAACTCCACGCCTCCGCCGGGGTAATCCCAAACATAGAAGCACACGATACCGCCGGGCCTGGTGACGCGTACCATTTCTTCTAACGCTTTTTGCTTATCCGGTACAAAGTTGAGCACCAACGCCGACGCAGCGACGTCTTTGCTGCCATCTTCGAGCGGCAAAGCCTGCGCCTCGCCGATCTGAAATTCGGCTCGTTTATCCGGCACTCTTTTTCGCGCTTCTGTAAGGAATCCTTGCGATGGCTCAACACCGAGTACGCTGCGCGGGCGACACCGCAACAAAATCTCGGATGAAAGCGCACCCGTGCCGCACCCGACCTCCAACCAGTCGAGATCCTCCGCAGCGTTCAACCAGCCAAGAAACCCGCGTGCAACCCGACGACTCCATCGTCCCATATAGGCTTTGTAACTATCACCTGCGCTCCAGGCATCGTGTCGTTCAGTATCGGTCATTTTTCAGTTTTCCCAGGTGGTCGAAGGAGGTCGTGTCACACAACGATACAAAGTATACAAACTAACTTTCAGAAGCGAATCATACGGTAAAAATTATGCGTCGAGGGCTAACCCGAATTTCTCAGCACGCGGCAATCCAGAAGTCATTGAATGACAACAGAGCTGGATTGTTTCACTTCGTTCGCAACGAAGAAATTCTTGATTAACCAGAGCTTTCTTAAGCATTGCAAACACTGAAGGCTATGGATTTGTCCAAGAAAACATTCTGTATCGGCAGCGCCTCTTCGGAAGGGTGCGTTGGGGCAGGCAGGGTTATGCCCGTGTCTCGGATTCGAACCCCCGCCGGTCGCTCAGTAAAGAAATGCTCAATCGATTTCACTCTAAGAAACAATTAGTTACAGACAACCTGTTTATTCTGGTGGAAATTTGGTGAAATAAGTGTCGTATAAAATAAATGCGTCGACAATGAAGGCGTTGTCGCTTTGTTTGCATAGCGACGTAGTGACAGTGCGGGAGACACCAGACTACGGAACCACGCCGTATCAATTCAAGTCAGCAAATAATCGACCATCTAAGACGATCCGCCGGAAGGAGGCGCGTGTCAGGTCCCACCCAGTGACAATCTAGAAAATAAGGAGGAGATGTAAATGAATATCGTAATGAGCGTTTCAATGGTTTTGTGTGCAGCCATTGGGATCTGGGGTGTGGCTGACCCGGATGGCATGACAACTGCTGCACAGGCTCTAGTCAATTATTCCCTCACCGCCCTGGACTGGTTCTTTCTCCTACTGTGCACATTTTTCGTTGTCTTCATGGCGGTCATGGCCTTTTCAAAATATGGCAACATCAAACTAGGGGCCGATGACGACGAGCCGGAGTTCACTACGGGATCGTGGGTTGCCATGTTGTTTGCAGCCGGCATGGGCTCGGGCTTGTTGTTCTGGGGCGTGGCTGAACCTGTGTATCATTTTACGGGCCCCCCGGGAATGGAAGGCGGAACGCCCGAAGCCGCAAGGCAGGCCTTCGTGATTACCAATATACACTGGGGACTCCACGCCTGGTCGATATACGGCTGCTGCGCACTAGTCATTGCTTATTTCACATTCAGGCTCGGACTACCGTCGATGATCTCGACACCGATACTGGTTGGATTCAAGAACGTATTCAACAAACCCTCTTTGAGAACTCTGGGTTCAACAGCGGATATCCTCGCCGTCATTGCCGTAATCTTCGGTCTGGCCGGCTCGTTGGCCATGGGGACATTGATGGTGCGTTCGGGCATGAGTTCAGTGTTCGGAACCGACAATACCTCCAACACCATCAGCTTTGCGATACTGGGTGTTATGACGGTTGCTTTCCTGCTATCGGCGTCTACCGGGGTAGAAAAGGGGATTAAAATTCTCAGCAACATCAACATGGTTATTGCAATAGTCATATTGCTGGTCGTTTTGTTCGGCGGCCCTACGGCTTATCTTCTTCAGGTGTTTATTTATTCTATTGGCGATTATCTGTTTCAGTTTATCCCGATGTCCTTCAAGACTTACAGCTACCAACCCCCTGCCTCGTGGAACTGGTTTCATGGCTGGACGCTGACCTACCTGATCTGGTGGCTGGCATGGGGACCTTTTGTAGGTATTTTTATCGCCCGTATCAGTCGAGGCCGTACGATTCGCGAGTTCGTTATCTTTGTGGTCGGTGTACCGACTATTGTTTCAATGCTGTGGTTCGCCGCATTTGGCGGGTCCGCGATTCATATCGAAATGTTCGGCGCAGGCGGTTTGTCTGAGCAGGTATTTGCGGACGTTTCTGCGGCATTGTTTGCCTTTTTCGAGTATTTCCCGGCAACAGGTGTTTTGAATTTCCTTTCGGTCTGTTTGATATTCATATTCTTGGTAACGAGCGCCGACTCCGGCACATTTGTTATCAGCATGATGACCAGCAACGGGAATCTAAATCCAGCCATCAAAACCAAACTGATCTGGGGAATCATTATGGCAGCCATCACCGTGGGTACATTGGCCACGGGCAGCGTGTCCGTTGCAAAGGCGATGGCTATAACCGGCGCGATTCCTTTTACCATTATCATAATCCTGCAGATGGCGGGATTTATCAGGGTGGTTCGCGAGGATCCTCTTGTCAGAAAAGTACATACAAAGGTGCGAAGCGCCCCCGATTCGCAAGCTGAAAGCACA
>CAMYOI010000175.1 GCA_947259955.1 uncultured Gammaproteobacteria bacterium | reverse complement strand
GTATCCCAACAGCAGCCAGCGGTTGCAGGCGCTGTAGTCATGCGGATCCGCCTGCTGGTGAGCGGGTGTGGTTACATCCTTGCGTGGCCGGAACACCCCAAGAACAAGAAATTTTGCGTAAAAACGATAGCCCATGACGAACACGCACAAAACGATCACAATCAGAAAAACTGCGTTCATCGCGTGTTAAACCGCGTACTACACCGGGCCGGCGCCCAGCCAAAGCTGCCCTGCGTCGTCATTCGGCATCCTGATGCAATATGCAGGCTGACCCTGGTTATGTTTTGATACACAATCTGTCTGGTGCTTTGTCAGATCAATAGGTTATCGAATCAAACCGGCCCCCGATGATGCAATATGCGGGCTGGGGATAAGTGCCTATAATAATGTATGAAAACCGAAGACGGAGTTAAAATGATCTATATTCGGATTTTGTTGTCTGATCAGTGAGGTGAATGGAGGGCCGGTGTCCTCCTGCAAGAGTCTGAACGTTACCGCGACAAGCAAGCTAGAAAACTCCTGATATTCCCGGTGAAGCTACCCAATATTGTTGACATATCGACTGATCGGCGCTGTCTGGGTGTCGTTTTATGCGCGCTGGCGATGTTATCGGGCTGTGCGTCGGCGCCGCCTGTTGCCGATGAAACAGCAGAACAGATCGAAGCGGGCGAAGCGGAACCTGCGGATACCGCCGGGCTGCCGGCTGTCGAACTGGATTCCGAACTGTTGTACCAGCTGCTGCTGGGGGAGCTGGCGCTTCAACGAGGTGATTTCGACACCGCTGCCAGTTCACTGCACAATGCCACCAGGCAGGCCCGTGACTACCGCCTGGCGGAGCGGTCTACCCGGGTAGCACTGCGGGCCAGGGACTACAGGCGAGCCAAACAGTCGGCCCGGATTTGGGCGGAACTGCGGCCTCAAGATACCGAGCCATTGGAAATCACAGCTATGGCGCTGGTGGAAGAAGGAAAAACGGACGAGGCCCGGGCAGTTGTAGAGGAACTTCTGACACGCGATCCCGAGGGCCGGACCCGTACCTATCGCAGACTGGCCGAACTGTTGAGCCGCCAGCCCAACCGGGCAGGCGCGTTGGTACTCATGTCAGAACTAGTGACACTCGATCCGGATAATGCCGAAGTCCATTACGCGCGGGCATACCTCGCCGATCGCCTGGATGAGGCGGACCTCGTTGTCGAATCGCTGGACAGAGCGCTCGAATTGAATCCGGCTTCGGAGGATGCCGCGCTGGCAAAGGCCGCGCATCTGGCAGGAATCGAGGGGCAAAAAGAATCGGTGATCGAGTTCTGTGAGACATTCCTTGACCGTTTTCCGGAGTCGAAGAGGCTCAGACTCTATTTTGCCCGTTACCTGGTCGACCAGGATGAACATGCGCGCGGATACGACCAGTTCACGGTGCTTGCCGATCAGGAACCGGACAACGCCGACGCGCTTTACGCCGCCGGGCTGCTGGCCATAGAGCTCGATCGTCTCGAAGACGCCGAGCGATATCTCAAGGCTAATCTCGAACTGCGGCCGGGAAACGACCAGATCAGGCTTTATCTGGGCCAACTGGCAATTGAACGCGAGAGCTACGAAGAGGCCATGCAGATATATCGGGCCGTGCAGTCGGAGTCCTATTATTTCGAGGCTCAGTTGTCTATAACCGACCTACTGATGGAAACCGACGGCACCGAGGCCGCATTGGCACACCTGGAGACGCTGCATCCGGTCAACCAGGACGAATACGTGCGGTGGATCCTTACACACGAACAGGTATTTCGTAATTCAAAACAGCTGGATGATGCCAAGGCTGTTCTCGATTCAGCGGTCGAGCGATATCCGGAAAACACCGAATTGCTCTACGCGCGCGGGCTGATCGCGGCACAGCTCAACCTGCTCGAGGTCCACGAGACCGACATGCGCAAACTTCTCGTCAAGGATCCGCAAAATGCGCACGCACTGAACGCTCTGGGCTACACGCTGGCGGACACCACGGACCGGTACGAGGAAGCGCAGAACCTCATCGAACAGGCGCTGTCTATCAGGCCCGAGGATCCGTTCATTCTGGACAGCATGGGCTGGGTCCAGTACCGGCTGGGTAATCACACCGATGCCATCGAGTACCTGGAACGGGCGCTGACCAAACGCGAGGATGCAGAAATTGCGGCTCATCTGGGAGAGGTGCTGTGGGTGCACGGGGATCAGGAGCGGGCCACGCAAATATGGCAGCGCGCACTGGAAAAAAATCCTGAGAACGACGTTCTTCTGAACACCCTGAAAAAATTCAATCAATGACAATGCGGAATCTTGCGGCCGGCATAGCGATTCTGGCCGCTGCGTTGTCGGGATGCGTCAGTACGCCATCAATCCCCCCCGCCGGCGATCCGGCAGCGGCGTGGGAGAAACGGGTCGAAGAACTCTCGAGTATCGACTCGTGGGAGGTGAAGGGAAAGCTCGCGGTGAAGACTCACAAGCGGGGCGGGCAGGCAAATATGCTGTGGAAGCGAGACGGTGAGGATCACAACATCAACCTGTACGGGCCGCTTGGCGGAGGCAGGGTGGTGCTGATCCGGGATCGAGACGGTGCAACCCTGCGTGACAACAAGAAAAGAACCTACCACGCAACAACGGCGGAGGAACTGCTGTACCGGGTTGCAGGCTGGCAGGTGCCCTTCCAGGCCATGCGTTATTGGGTGCTTGGAGTGCCCAATCCCGGACAGGAGTACGAGCAGTCTGTGGACGACTGGGGCCGGCTGCAAAACTTGAAACAGGCGGGCTGGGAGGTCGAGTTCATCGAATACAGGGAATTCGAGGGACGCGAACTCCCGCGGAAGTTTCATATGACGGCCCTGCCGGGGAAGCAGCATATCGTCGAGGACGAGTTCAACGAGAGTGATCAGGTAAGGGTCAGGGTGATCATCAACGGCTGGCGCTTTCTATCCTCCTGAGCTCTCTTGCGGGATCCAATATCGGCATCCCGACCGCCACCGATCTCCCGGGCGGGCGCCAGGCCCGGGCGTGGCTGCGGAATAGCCTGGAGTTTCGATTGACAGCACCTGACGGTGTTGCGCAAAATACGCCGTTTTTTCACGGTCGCGGTAATTGCGGGGATGCGGAACCGGACTTGCCATCGCCTTGATATTATTACGTTTATTGGTGTTTTCTAGTACAACGATTGGGGTGTAGCCAAGCGGTAAGGCACCGGATTTTGATTCCGGCATGCGCAGGTTCGAATCCTGCCACCCCAGCCAGGACAAGACTGGCCCGCATTTCTCACCAGGCGGCTTTAACTTCTTGCAAAGGACTTACCATGCCAGGTTATTTGGATTTGACTGAAAAACAGTCTGTATCGGCAACGCCTATCCCGGCGTTGGCTGGTCCAGGCCCCGCTGCACTTGGGCTTCATTCGATCCATAGTACCGGCTATCCATCTCACTGCAGCCCGGCGCTCATCGGCACCTGGACCAGCCATCGCTCGGGATCCTGGTGAGAAATGCGCGCTAGAGGAAGTTCAGTGACTGCCGAAAATCTGGCCATCTTCACCGGCAATGCAAACCCGAAACTGGCCGAGGACGTGGCCCGGTATCTTGGATTGCCGATGGGGCGTGCCCTGGTGGGCCGTTTCAGTGATGGCGAGGTCAATGTGGAGATTCTCGAAAACGTTCGCGGTTTGGACGTTTTCGTCATTCAACCCACATGCGCTCCGGCCAACGACAACCTGATGGAGCTGCTGATCATGATCGACGCGCTGCGTCGCGCATCGGCCCAGCGTATCACCGCGGTCATGCCGTACTTTGGTTATGCGCGTCAGGACCGCCGGCCCCGAACGGTGCGGGTCGCCATTAGCGCCAAGCTTGCAGCCAGTATGATCGACCGGGCGGGGGCTGACCGGGTTGTGACCATGGATTTGCATGCCGACCAGATCCAGGGATTTTTTAATGTGCCGTCGGATAATATCTATGCCTCCCCGGTGTTGTGGGGAGAGCTGTGGCGGCACGGCGCGGAGGATCTGCTGGTCGTGTCACCCGATGTAGGCGGTGTCGTCCGGGCACGGGCAATGGCTAAGCAGCTGGGCGCCGATCTGGCTATCATAGACAAGAGGCGGCCCAAGGCAAACGAGTCGAAGGTAATGCACGTCATCGGTGAAGTGGACAGCAAGGTTTGTGTCCTCATCGATGACATGGTGGATACGGCTGGTACACTGTGCGAGGCGGCAGCGGCAATGAAGGTGGAAGGCGCAAAGCGAGTTCTTGCGTACTGTACGCACCCGGTGCTGTCGGGAGGAGCGGTTGCGCGCATCGCGCAGTCACGATTGGACGAACTGGTTGTCACGGATTCCATCCCGCTGACGGAGGAAGCCAAAGCCTGTGACAAGATCCGGCAGTTGAGCATTGCCGAACTGCTGGGTGAATCGATCAGGCGTATCTCCACGGGAGATTCGGTCAGTTCTATTTTTATCGAGTAGGTTTTCTATAGTGGTGTATGAAGCGCCACGAGTAATTGGAGATAAGCAATGAGTACGCAGTATCAAATACAGGCATTTCCCAGGAGCGGTACAGGCAAGTCCGTGAGCCGGGGGTATCGCCGCGACGAAAAGGTGCCTGCCGTGATCTATGGCGCCAACAAGGACAACGAGAATCTTTTGTTGAACCACAACGAGATAATGCACAACCTGGAAACAGAAGGATTCCAGGCCGCGGTCATCGAAATCAGGACTGACAAGGGCACCGAGCAGGTAATCCTGCGCGACATCCAGATGCATCCCTACAAGGCGCAGGTTTTGCACGTCGATTTTCAACGGGTCAGTGCGACGGAGAAGATCCGCATGGCCGTGCCGCTGCATTTCATCGGGGGCGAAGAGTGCCCGGGCGTGTACAATGAGGGCGGCATCGAGTCCCATCTGATCAACGAGGTCGAAGTCGAATGTCTTCCCGCGGACCTGCCCGAGTATCTTGAAATCGACATCTCCGGTCTGGCGCTGCACGAATCCGCAAAGCTCACCGACGTCAAGGTTCCGGAGAACGTAATAATTACGGCACTGGCTCACGGCGGCGAGGATATGACCGTGGCTACCATCATGGCTCCGCAGCGTGAGGAGCTGGAGGAAGTCGAGGGCGAGGAAGAGCTCGAGGCTGTCGAAGGTGAGGCACCCGAGGCCGAGGAATCCGAATCGGGCGACGAGGAATAGGTCGGACTTCTATATCCTGGCCGGGACTCGGCCCGCTTACCGTATCAGAGCCGTATCAGGTGGCGTCGCCGGTAAGGCTGCTCGTCGGGCTGGGTAACCCGGGAAAGCGCTACGAACCCACCCGTCACAACGCGGGCTCACGACTTGTGTGTGAAGCGGCTCGCGAAGCCGGGACCGCGCTGCGTGACGAGGCAAAGTTCGACGGTCGCATCGGCAGTGCGCGCATTGGGTCCCGCAAGATTTATCTATTCACACCCGCAACTTTCATTAATGTATCTGGCCTTCCAGTCGCCAGGGTGGCGCGATTTTACAAGATTCCTGTAGAGGAGATTCTGGTCGCACACGATGAGCTGGAACTGCCACCCGGGGAAGTCCGGTTCAAAGCCGGGGGAGGGCACGCAGGGCACAACGGATTGCGCGACTTGATCAAGCACCTCGGCGGCAGTGAGTTTTCCAGGCTGCGCATCGGGATAGGGCATCCGGGGACCGGGAAAGGAGTCGCCGACTACGTTTTAAAGAAACCGTCGGCCACCGAGGCAGGCCTAATTGAGCAGGCCATCGATGCCGCGCTGAGGGATCTGCCCCGTGCAGTGGCGGGCGAATCGAACTTGTGAGGCACGGTTAATGGGCTTTCGCTGCGGTATTGTCGGGCTCCCCAACGTGGGCAAATCCACATTGTTCAACGCGCTGACCAGTTCCGCCATCGAGGCAAGGAACTATCCATTCTGCACAATCGAGCCCAATGTCGGCATCGTGCCGGTGCCCGACGAACGCCTGCACCGGGTGGCGCGGATAGTCAACCCGAAGCAGGTCATTCCGACCACCATGGAATTCGTCGATATCGCGGGTCTTGTCGAAGGGGCTTCCCAGGGAGAAGGTCTGGGCAACAAGTTTCTGGCGCACATCCGGGAGGTCGACGCCATAGCCCAGGTCGTTCGGTGCTTCGACGACCCCAACGTTACGCATGTCGCCGGGAAGGTCGATCCGGCATCGGATATGGAAACCATCTCCACGGAGCTGATGCTGGCCGACATGGAAACCATGGAACGCGCGGTCGAGCGTGCGGAGAAAGCGTCGAAAGCGGGGGATAAAAAAGAGAGGCAAAAACTCGAGCTTTTTACACGAGTACGGGATCAGCTCGACAGCGCCGTTCCCGTTAGATCGATGGATGTCACACTTGAGGACGGAGCGCTGTTGAAGCCTCTGTGCCTGCTGACCGCGAAACCCATGCTCTACATTGCCAATGTCGCGGAGGACGGGTTCGAGAACAATCCCTACCTGGACCAGGTCGAGACATTTGCGGCCCGCGAGGAGTCCGTGGTGATCCCGATTTGCGCGTCCATAGAGGCCGAACTGGCCCAGCTGGATGACGAAGACAAACGTGAGTTCCTTGCCGATCTGGGTCTGAGTGAGCCAGGCCTCGACCGGGTAAAACGCGCCGGCTACCGGTTGCTGAATCTGCAGACCTTTCTGACCGCCGGCCCCAAGGAGGCCCGTGCCTGGACGGCCCCCGCCGGTTACACCGCGCCCCAGGCGGCTGGCGTGATACACACCGATTTTCAACGCGGATTCATCCGGGCCGAAGTGATCTCCTATGAAGATTACATCAACCTGGGTGGAGAACAGGGGGCCAGGGACGCCGGCAAGATGCGGCTCGAAGGCAAGGAATACGTAGTCCAGGACGGCGACGTGGTGCATTTCCGTTTCAACGTGTAGGTAAGTTCGTGCCTATCCGGCATCTCGTATCGGATCAGAGCCGACGAACGCCGCGGCGGGGGGATCAGGCAATTGCCCTTTTTCACGGAGTCTTGTATCTTTCCGCTCCCCTCGATAATTTACCAATGTGGCTATGTAGCTCAGCTGGTTAGAGCACGGCACTCATAACGCCGGGGTCGGTGGTTCAAGTCCACCCATAGCCACCACATTCCCATCCTTCGCTGCCCGTCCCCGTCCCTAAATCCGCATAAACAATCGCAAAACGCTGCACCAGCAGTCCGTATTGGTCTGGGAGCAGGTCGACACCCTACGGTAAGGAGCTGCCCCAGCCCGCATCGCTCACCGATTTAAGCAATTGGCGTGATCCGAAGCGCCGCGAGCGTATTGCCGGTGAACGGCATAGCGGTTATCCTTTTTATCCAAGTGAAGCAGGCCTTCTCGCTCGTAGAAGCGAATGGTTTCGGGTCCGACTTCACTTTCTTTCGCCAACTGGCCGCGGGCCAGTATTTTCATCGCCGAATAGCAAACCCTGTACTTACACTACAAGGTCAAGCGATTTGCGATCTGTTAGCCTGCTGCGCCGGATTGCACCCGCGTGATGCTATTTGCGGGTAAATCTGTATATCATCGGGCCCAGCCCATCTATACAGCATCACAACAGTTGCCACCGCACCAACGGTAAGCCGATGACCAATAAAGAACTCAATGGCCGTGCCATCGCGGCGGAGATGCAGTTAAAAATTGCGGAAGACGTCAAGAAGCTGAAGGGCGCCGGTTGGACGCCGAAACTGGTTTCGATCAAGATAGGTGACGATCCCGCGGTGGAGCTTTATATACGAAACCAGCGGCGTAACGCTGAAAGGACC
>CAMYOI010000174.1 GCA_947259955.1 uncultured Gammaproteobacteria bacterium | reverse complement strand
AGCCTGGTAGTCCGGTGTATCTTGCCAGTAAGCGGTTCAAACAAACAAACATCAAAAATAATAGAGCGATTTTTCTTCATGGTTTGGAACGCACGCTAATCCGAATTAAAGAATTGAATAAAAGGATCGTCTTAGTTGGTTCGATTCCCGAGATCGGAATAGACGTCCCTTGGGTAATGGCTTTGAATCAAAGCCGGGGGGTCAAATCCCGGCTTACTCCAACGAAAGATGAATTTTCTACTCGACAACAGTTCGTTCTGGACTCTTTAAGCAGCTTGGCTAATGCTTACAACGCAAAATTGATACTCCCCCATGAAGCGCTGTGCGATGACAATGTTTGCAATGTAGAAAATGACGGGGTTCCACTCTATGTCGACGACGATCATATTTCCAAGTCGACGGCAACCAGGATTTCGTATCTATTCGATTCAATTTTCTAGGGAACCTCTGATTTATTAGAGATTTTGACGAATCTGGATTGGTATTCTTTCGGCATCCGCCTATTTTTCAGAAAAGGATGATTTGCGACCTGAATTGATCACTTTGATCGTCGATTTTTGTCACTTTCAATGCCATTGACTTATTTCGGACACAATAATCCTACGTCGGCCGCAACAACTGTTTTCTGGCCATCGATAAATTCACCAGGCCACAGCTCAGAAACACCCAGTTGGCATTCTTATCCAATCCGCGATATCTGACTTTGGTAAATCCGAACTGGCGCTTCATCACATGGAACACATGCTCAACCTTCGCTCGTACTTTGGATTTATTCCGGTTCTTCGAACGATCGTCATCACTCAGCTTGCGATTCCGTGAACCTTTCTTCTGTGTATAATCCTTGGCATGCGGGGCCTGCTCTGACAGCACCTCTTTCTGACCGCTATAGGCTGAATCCCCCCACACCTTTGTCTCGTCACCATGCAGCAAATCTTCCAGTAGCTGTGAGTCATGGGTATTGGCAGGGGTCACCGCAACCGAGTGGATCAGCTTGCTCTGACTATCCACCCCAATATGCGTCTTCATCCCAAAGTACCACTGATTCCCCTTTCGCGTCTGATGCATGTCCGGGTCACGCTTCTTCTCCTTATTCTTGGTCGAGGTCGGGGCATCGATCAGCGTCGCATCAACAATCGTGCCTTTTGACACAAACAAACCGTTCTCCGATAAATACGCGTTTACCAGGTGAAATAGCCTTTCGCCTAAATCCTTCGATTCCAATATATGGCGAAACTTGCAGATCGTGGTCTCATCCGGCGCCGGTTCCCGGCCCAAATCAATCTGGGCAAATTCCCGTAAGGCAGGAATATCATACAGCGCCTCTTCCATGGCTGGATCCGACAGGTTAAACCAATGCTGCATGAAGTGAATTCGCAGCATGCGTTCAATCCCAATCGGACTACGACCGCTACCTTTGGGCTTCGGATAATGCGGTTCGATCACAGCGCTCAACTCTTTCCAGGGAATGATTTCTTCCATTTGTCCCAGAAACTTTTCTTTTCTTGTTGGCTTTTTATACTTGGCGAATGTTCCTTCGGCTATTGTGGTCTGACGCATGCTGGTTTCTATCGCTTAAATAATAATCCGATTATCTCAAATTTTGAGTTTTAATCAGAGGTTCCCTAGAAATCTCTGGGGATGCTCTGATAAATTGGTACCTACAAGTTAACCTAAATCACTAGTGTCCGGAATAATTGGTTCAATCGATCTATAACTGACTGATTATAATGTAAATACATGCCATTGCAGCCTGTCACCGACTTGAACTGTCCACCGGTTAGACGTCACGCTTCAACCCCGTTTTTATGGTTGGAGCAGTCAGTCAATATACACAGGCAAACTTGTGTTCGCGCAGACCATGGATCATCTGCCTCTGCATACATTTCGGCGCTGCGTTCAACGTTACGACGGCAACCATCATATAAAAAGCTTCACCTGTCAGGATCAGTATCGCAGCATGGCATTTGCTCAGTTGACTTACCGAGAAAGCCTGCGCGACATCGAAGCCTGCCTCTTAGCCCAGCAGAAAAAGCTCTACCATATGGGCATACGTTCCAAAGTTGCACGCAGCACGCTGGCCGATGCCAACGAGAAACGCGACTGGCGTATCTATGCCGATTTCGCCCAATCACTGATTCAGACTGCACGCCGTCTCTATGCCGACGAAGACCTTGGGCTCGATCTCGACAATACGGTTTACGCCCTCGACGCAACAACGATCGATCTGTGCCTGTCTGTTTTCCCTTGGGCATATTTCCGTCAAACCAAAGCTGCCATCAAACTGCATACACTGCTCAACCTGCGTGGGAATATCCCTTCGTTTATCCATATCTCCGACGGCAAGCTGCACGATGTCAACGTCCTGGACATCCTCTTGCCAGAGCCCGGTGCCTTCTACGTCATGGACCGAGGCTACATGGACTTCGAACGGCTGCATCAATTAAACCAAGCTGTGGCCTTTTTCGTTATTCGCGCAAAGTCCAATCTTCAGTTACGCAGGATTTATTCACATCCTGTGGACAAGATGACCGGACTGCGTTGCGATCAAACAATCAAACTTACCGGCTTCTATCCTGCACGGCACTATCCGGACAAGCTTCGCAGGATCAAGTATTACGACATCAAGACCGACAAGTTGTTTGTGTTCCTGACCAACAACTTCAGCCTGCCAGCATTGACGATTGCCGAACTCTACCGGTACCTGTCCGTCCCGAATATTCATGCAGCCTTCGGAAGATAGACATGGCGAAGGCCGTGGACGGCCGGGAATTCAACAACATTGCAGGGTTTCACTGGTTTTACGGGGCGACCGTCCGGCGCGTCGCTGTTCAAGGACCGGTGTGTGCGCCACGGATGGTAGTAATCCAGATACGACGACATAAGTCTCTTGAGATGCCGCTCATTGAGCACGATGACGTGGTCGAAAAGTTCTCGGCGTAGCGTTCCTATTACCCGTTCTACATAAGCGTTTTGCCATGGCGACGCTGGTGCCGTAACGACCTCGTCGATACCCAGACTTTCAATCCTCCGCGTAACGCGCTCGCCGTATATGCCATCGCCGTCTCGAATCAGATAACTCGGAGCAGTATCAAATGGAAACGCTTCGACGATCTGTTGCGCCGTCCACTGCGCCGTAGGATGCTCCGTCACATTGAAGTGAACAATTCGCCGCCGGTCGTGGGCAAGTACTATGAAAACGAACAACACCCGAAACGTAGCCGTCGGAACAATGAAAAAGTCGATCGATACGAGATTTCGAACATGCTGGTCTAGAAATGTTCTCCACGTAGGTGACGGTGGCCCAGCTCGCTTCGGCTGATACTTTTCTACCGTTGACTTGGCAACGTCGATTCCAAGCATCGCGAGTTCAGCGACGATCTTTGGTGAACCCCACGTCGGATTGGCTTCCCACATCCGCCCAATGAGCTTTCTGAGTTCTCGCGAGATCCGAGGTCGGCCTGGTTTAGCCGACTGACTGAGAGCGCGCCAGTAGTCGCGGAATCGCTTTTTCTGCCAAGTCGTTACGGTCCTGGGCTGGACAAAGTATAGGGCTGTGCGCCAGCCCGCCCAAAATTTCGCTATGAAGCACCAAAGCAGCCTGTCAGCAGGCCTAATTCTTGGCCTTTGCCCTGATTTTCGATACAGATACAACTGATTCCGCAGCGCCGCATTCTCCGCCTGTAAAGACAGCCGCGACCGGACAGATGTAGTCACCAACGTCAGAATAAACTGGATTAGATGTGCCATGAATCCAAGGATCAACCATCATCCAGAAATATGCAATAGAATCAATCGACTCCTATTTTCGGGACCCACAGGTGGCGCTATAAGAATGGCGCATACCGGTATCTAGTGCCCCCTGGTCAGGAACGTAATTGGGATGGCAAGAAAGAGTTTAAGTTAGGTAAAACATTACATGAAGCCTACAAGGTATGGGCTGACAGATTGGACGATACATTCGAACTCACCACCTGTAGCAACTTGATGGACCGCTACTTGATAGAAGTTGTACCCGCTAAGAGTTATAAAACCCAGGAAAGCGACAAGCTGGCGGTTCGCCGTTTAAGACCCGTATTCGGCAACATGCAACCTGATGATATTCAACCATCTCACGCCTACAAATACTTCGACCTGACTTTCAAAAAGCACGGATTTACCTCAGCCAAGCATGATATATCTACTTTTCGTCATCTTTTGACAAAGGCTGTGCAGTGGGGTGTTATAAAAACAAACCCTCTGAAAGGCCAGATCGAGTTCCGCAAGAAAGACTACGGACAGAAACAACGTGACCGATTGGTCGAAGACTGGGAGATCACTGAAGCACTCTCACTTAACTCAAATTCCCGTGGTGTCCTGATCGCAAAGCCTTACATTCGATTCAAGCTCATGACCGGACTTAGGTGTCCTTGTCAAACACTTTCATAAGAAAAATACTGACACTTAAAGATTCAGCGAACTCTCAGTCACTCCTCGGGTTGTTTGACTCCATCTGGTAGCCAAATGGGATCAAATTACAGGTCTCTCAGATTTAATCAGTCTGAAAAACCTGGTATTCAGAGACTCAAACCTGCTTCGTTGTTTGAGTCTTTCAGTAAAACACCTTGTCGGTGCAATTTGTCTCTTCTACCTGCCGTGGCTTGCATGTAACGGCGTTATTTTCTCTCATCACTCATTGAACGAGCGGGTTCTCCCACCCAACGAGAAGCGTGATGAGATGGAATCGATCATTCCATTGCGCATCGAAGAGACGCCGGATGTGACGGCGCACCGCCTCGAAGCGCTGGCATTGCTGCTCCAGTAAGATCCTGAGTTTCTCTTCCCAGAAGGCACGTGCCAGGGGCAGTCCGTCGAACACGGCCTTCTCGCTGAGGCGGAAAGCCAGATCATGCTCCAGGGTAGAGGCATTGTCACACTCGGTCTTCAGGATCGCGTAGTCATGCTCCAGTTCCTGGATCCAGGCGATGCGCTCGATCTCGGCAAACTCCCGTAGCCAGTGCTCCTGGGCGCGCAGGTCAAGTTCTTCCTGGCTGCTTTGAATCAACTTGACCAGGTAGCGGTGGGCGGTTTTTCCTCGCAAGCGCCCCTTGTCCCGCTCGGTGGCGAACAGCGCCAGACCCTGGCGGATCGCGGCCGGCGTGTAACGGCCACTGAGCCAGGTCCGAAGCGTGCCTTGGATATCGCTCGCTTCGAGCTCAAATCGGACAAAACCGGCATCGAGGATCTGGCGGGCCACTGCCTGGCTCGGTAGATGCGTGCTACGACCTTGACGGGTATGTTCGGCATGGAGGTGCTCGATGAACGCCTGGTCTGCGCGTGGATCGGGACAGGCCTTACGTAATACCTGCTGGCGGCTCTTGCCCTCAAACTCGGCACGACCCGCCTGGTTGATGCCGGCGCAATAGGCCCGAACGGCCTCACTGACGGCACCGCGTTTGAGGTTCTCCAGAGAGCTGTCGTCCAGATGGAGTGCCCCGACCGCTTGTTCAAATTTGCCGAACTCGCCCTCGATAACCGCTTTGTTCTCAGGACGCCTTGGCGTGGCGGGTATCATGCGTGTGCCCGGCTCGATGGCCGCCTTGAGTGCCGCTTCCTGGTGGATGGGCTTGTTGTCGTGGATCAATGCCTGGGGGATATAGCCCAGAAAGTCGCAGCTCTGCTCGAAGGCCTGCAGGACACCCTGTGCGCATTCGTTCTCGGTGATGACAGCCGCCGTGTGGCAGGCCGTGGCCTGATCCACCATCGCTTGCCAGGTGTAGTGACTGATCTCACCGCTGGCGCTGGAGACCACCTCTATCGTTTTGCCGTCCGTTACCAGGATGGTGCCAGGTGTCTGCCGCTCGGTGCTGCCCCGGTAGCGGGGCGCTTTGTGGGGTTTGCTTGAGATCATCCCGGTGATGGCCAATACGCGACGGATCGCAGCGGGCGCGAGCCGCAGGCGTTTGGCCTCGTAACTCAGAAAGTCCCTCAGGCTCCCTTCCCAGCAGGCATAGTCTTGCACAATGGTTCGGCACTCTTCAGTGGCCGAGCACGATAGTGCAGGCACGGCCCGTGCCGGCGGCGGCGTATAGGGTTGAGTGCGGTCGCGTCGCTGCCAGCTCATCAGGGTCTGATACGGGATCTCGGTCCACTGGCAGAAGGAGGCCAGATCGTCTTCCCAGGTGTCCGACAGATCCAGGATGAAACGCCTGAAGCCATCGCTGTAGCTCGTACTCCCGCCAGGGTGCGATACCACCGCCCCGGGGTGGTCCAGGCGATAGCGCAATACCTGCTCACGCACGCCATAGCCCGCGGGGATCTGTGTGCTCAATGGGAGCGATTCCGACTGAGTGGGACGACCCGGACCCGCCAGTTCGACCTCGGCCAAGGCCGCCCGGAGCTGCGCCTTGCGCTCGTAGAGCTGGGTACGGTTGACCTCGGCTCGGTGGCAGATCTCACTCAGGCTGCCTTCGAGCACGATAGACCCATCGCTGGCACACTCACATAACAGGGCATACATGGCGATTACCGTCAGCTTGTCTTTTTTGCAATGCTCTTGTAGGGTCATTGGCGGCAGGTTCGGAGGGTTGGTTGTGGTGTGTCATTGGCGTGATCATTGTGGCCAATCCTCCCCCTGCCGCTCAAGCCCCGCTAGCCAAGAATCTTCTCACCCATCAGCCAGACCTCCGGCTTGCCGCCGCGCGAGAGCACCCGGAACAACTCCAGGGCGCGACCATCGGGGCTGCTCAACTCCGCCGTTTGCGCCCCCAGCCCCTGCTCGATACGCCGCAGGCTCTGCTCGGCAATCCCGTAGAAACGGTCTGCCGGCACCAGCAGCCCGCCGAGGCCGTGGTGGGTGCGGCGGTGGTTGTAATGCTCCACCCAGTGCCCGATGCCGCGGGCGGCATCGGGCAGGTCCATGAACTCGATCTGCTCGATGCACTCCTTCTGGAAGCTGGCGTTGAGCGCCTCGACCTTGCCGTTGACCGCCGCTTCCTTGGCCAGGAAATAGTTGATCTCGTACTCCTCCAGCAAGGCCTCGAAACGCGACAGACCCCGCCAGCTGTGAAACGCCGAGCCCCGGTCGGACATCACCCCCTCCGGGCGGCCATAGCGTTGCACCGCCTGCTCGAAACAGGTGATGACCGGATCGGCCGCTTCCACCGCCACCACCGCCCAGCCGGCAATAAAGCGCGAGAAGTCATCCTCGATAAAGAGCACGCACTGCTTCTGCTTGTGGACATGGAAATGGTAGAAATCCAGATGGTAGAGCTCGCGCGGCCGGGCTGCCTCATAACGACCGACATGCTCCTTGCGTCTTAGGCTTGGCGGCAGATAACCGTTGCGCTCCATTACATCGCGCACCGTACCGACCGACACCTTAAACCCATCGCGCTTGAGCATGTTGCGAATCTGGCTTGGGCCGTATCCCGGATGCTGCCTCCACATCGAAACAACCTTCTGGTCCCGCGCTTGCTTGGGGTCTTCTATGACGATCTCGCCCGGCCGATCGGCGTTCTCACCCTCACCGGCCTGCTGGCCCCGTCGCCCGATGGCTCGGCGCCAGTCGTAGATACTCGTCTCGGTCGCTCCCAACTTCTCCGCCGCCGCTTTGACGCTATGCTTTTGGGCATATTCCAGTATCTCTTTGCGCTGCGCTGGCGAATAACGCTTTCCCTTAGCCGGCTCTGTTTTCCTCTGGCTCCGCTCCCCAGCGACATCGTTACCATCCACGCGGTTCTCAATCGGGCTTTCCATTTCAATTTCCTCTCGTTTCACAGTTGATGAACGTGAGAAGAAACCGAGATAATCTGTCTCTAATATGTCAGACTTTTCTTCTCATCCAATGATGAAGAATTATCGTCTACGACACGTAG
>CAMYOI010000173.1:3631-12799 GCA_947259955.1 uncultured Gammaproteobacteria bacterium | reverse complement strand
CGCCAGCGCGGCGTATTCATTATCGGGAAGACCGGCATACTTGACCCACGATACCAGGGGGTGTCGCTGGAGAAACTTCGCGACGGCCACGGCGTTCTCGATGTGGCGCTCCATGCGTACGTGCAGCGTCTCGAGTCCCTGTAACAGTAGAAATGCATTGAACGGACTCAACGTTGGCCCCATTGTCCGCAGCGTCTCACAGCGCGCCTTCATGGTGTATCCAAAATCGCCGAAAGTTTCATAGAAGCGGATACCGTGGTAGCCCTTGGATGGCTCCACCATGGCGGGGAAGTTTCCATTGTCCCAGGGAAACTTGCCCGACTCCACGACTACACCGCCCATGGTGGTGCCGTGTCCGCCGATGAACTTCGTCGCCGAGTGGACCACGATATCGGCGCCAAACTCAATGGGTCGGCACAGGTAGGGGGACGCGAACGTATTGTCTACGATGAGCGGAATGCCCGCTTCTTTTGCAATGTCGGCAACGGCCTCGATGTCCAGGATGTTGTTGAACGGATTTCCGATGGTTTCCGCGTAAAGCGCTCTGGTTCTGGATGACAGCGCCTTTCTGAAATTTTTGGGGTCATCGGAGTCGACGAAGTGCGTCTTGATGCCGAAGCGCCGGAAGGTCATGTCGAACTGGGTATGCGTGCCGCCATAGAGCGTACTGGCCGACACGATTTCATCACCCTCCTCGAGTATCGTCAGCAGGGCGACCATCTGTGCCGCGATGCCGGAGCTGACCGCGACTCCGGCACGACCGCCCTCCAGCGCCGCCATGCGCTCCTCCAGAACGGCGTTGGTCGGATTCATCAGCCTGGTATAGACATTTCCGAAGGTTTGCAGGTTGAAAAGACTGGCGGCGTGATCGGCACTGTCGAACACGTAGGACGCGGTTTGATAGATAGGCACCGCACGGGCACCGGTAGCGGGATCCGGCAGCTGCCCGGCGTGCAGACACTTGGTTTCTATTCCGAATTCTCGATCAGCCACGACGGCCTCCTGGTTCGCGTCCCCGGTTGGTTCAATAGGGCACCCACGTGGGTCTGCGGGACGAGATGATCTTGGTGTCGACACCCATGAAGTTCAGGCCTCCGAACAATCGGCCGAATTCGATCTTCATGCATCGATCCATGACCACCTCGAGGCCGGCCTGGCGCGCCCGTTCTGCCGCTTCCTTATGCACCACGCCAAGCTGCATCCAGACGACCTTCGCGCCGATCTCGATGGCCTGATCGACCAGTGGCGGCACCTTCTCGGAACGCTGAAAAATGTCGACGACCTCGACGGGATCCGGGATGTCGAGAAGCGAAGGGTAACACTTCTGGCCCAACACCTCCTCGTATCCGGGATTGACCGGGATCACGGTGTAGCCGTGATCGATCAGGTACTTGGCGGCGAAATTGCTGGGACGATACCAGTTGGCCGACAGGCCTACCATTCCGATCCGTTTGTAAGTGCTCAGTATACGCCGCAGAGTTTCGATATCGGACATGGATAAATCCTGATTTTCCAGGTCCCAGCCTAAAGCAATCCCGCATATTCAGCAACCGGGGTGCACTGTTCTGATCTCCTGTAATGGCTTATGCTTCATACCCGACGTGAGGACTGCGTATGAGTTGTTGCCACTACTATCAATTCACGGAGCATGGGGATACCGTATTCTCCGTTGACATTTCCGCAATCAAATTTGGACCGGGCGCCCTCCAGGAAGTTGGTGAGGATGCGCGCGACCTCGGCCTGAAAAGAGTGGCGGTGTTCACCGATCCCATCCTGGCAAAACTGCCTTATCTGCAAACCGTTAGCGCGTCTTTACTACAGGCCGGCGTCGATGCGGAAGTCTACAGCGAGGCGCGGGTGGAACCTACGGACAAGTCGTTTCAGGATGCCTGCCGTTTCGCCGGTGAGGGCAAGTTCGACGGCTTCATCTCGCTAGGTGGCGGTTCGGTCATCGATACCTGCAAGGCGGCGAACCTGTACAGCACCTGGCCGGCCAGTTTCGAGACTTACGTCAATGCCCCGCTTGGTGCGGGGCAGCCGGTACCCGGCGCTCTGAAACCCCATATCGCATGCCCGACCACTTCCGGCACGGGCAGCGAATGCACCGGCATCGCCGTATTCGATTACCTAAAGATGAAAGTAAAGACAGGAATCGCTTCCCGCGCACTGCGGCCCACCCGCGCCGTCATCGACCCGACCTGCACCTATACGCTGCCCGCCAACGTGGTCGCGGCCAGCGGATTCGACGTACTCAGCCACGCCATCGAGTCCTATACGGCCATTCCGTTTAGTCAAAGGGAAAAGCCGGCCTCATCCGCAGTGAGACCCATGAGCCAGGGCGCCAATCCATACAGCGACCTCGGCTGTGAAAAAGCGCTCGAGCTGACGGGCCGTTACCTCGTGCGGGCCGTGCAGGACGCGAACGATCACCAGGCGAGAGACCAGATGATGTTCGCCGCGACCCTTGCCGGCATTGCATTCGGCAACAGCGGTGTACACATTCCCCATGGCATGGCTTATTCGGTTGCCGGCCTGGTCAGGGACTTTCAACCCGCAGGCTACCCGGACGACGAACCGATCTGTCCGCACGGTATGTCGGTCATCGTCAACGCGCCTGCCGCGTTCAGATTCACCGCATCCGCCTGCCCGGAGCGGCATCGGCATGGTGCCCGGCTGCTCGGCAGCGACGAGATGGACGTCGATGACCGCGAATCAGGAAATCTCCTGGCCGGGCAACTGATCGGTATGATGAAGGCCACGGACATGCCCAACGGGATCGGCGGGGTCGGGTACGATGAAAGGGACATCCCGGAACTGGTGGAAGGGGCCTATGCACAAAAACGGCTGCTGCAGCAATCACCGCGAAGCATCGGCCAGGATGATCTCGCGGTTATCTACGAGGATGCGGTGAGATACTGGTAAAGCGCACCACGAAACGGAGAGGGCGAAAATGAAATACAAAGCGTTAGCGGTGATCACCGCCGCAGTTTTTTCCATGATCTCAACGATGGTCCGTTCGGAGAGCGAACTCATTACGCAGGGGCGCTATGTGGCCACGATCGGTGGATGCAATGATTGCCACACCGCCGGATATCTCATGTCCGAAGGCCAGGTACCCGAAGAGGAATGGCTCCTCGGCGACAGTTTTGGCTGGTACGGCCCGTGGGGTACAACGTATGCACCAAACCTGCGACTGCTGGCCGATGGCATGACCGAGGCCCAGTGGATCGCCATGGCGAAAGCGCTCAAGGCCCGGCCGCCCATGCCCTGGTTCAACCTCAACCTGATGAGGGAGTCGGACTTGCAGGCCTTGTATCACTATCTCCGTCACCTTGGACCCGCGGGCAGCCCGGCACCAGCTTATGTTCCCCCGGATCAGGAACCGCCGCCGCCGTACGCCACATTCCCGGCACCACCACAGTAACGATTATGCAAGGATCGAATCATGTCGAAGCCATCGCTGCTCGTCACACGCAAGCTGCCCGCCAACGTGGAGGCACGAATCCAGCGGGACTACGAGGGGATTTTCAATCCGGAAGACCGACTGTATTCCTCCGAAGAACTCATCGAATATTCCGGCCGGGCTGATGCAATACTGCCCTGCCACACGGAGCACTTTTCGGCCGACGTGATCCGGCGGCTGCCCGATCGGATCAAGGCCATTGCGAACTTTTCGGTCGGCGTCGACCACTGCGATCTAGATGCCGCGCGGCAGAAGGGCATCGTCGTGACCAACACACCGGACGTACTGACCGACGCCACCGCGGAGCTGACCATGCTGCTGATCCTCGGCGCCGCTCGACGTGCCAGCGAGGGCGAACGTCTGATACGGTCCGGGCAATGGAACACCTGGAGTCCGGCATTCATGGTCGGCACACAGGTCACCGGCAAACGACTTGGCATCATCGGCATGGGCCGGGTTGGCCAGGTCACCGCCAGACGCGCGCGCGGTTTCGACATGGAGATCCACTATCACAACCGCAGGCGGCTGGACCGCGCCACCGAAAACGGCGCGACTTACCACGAAAACCTGGACACACTGCTCCCGCTCAGCGATTTTCTCGCCCTGCACTGCCCGAACCTGCCCGAAACCCATGACCTGTTGAACGCCGAGCGGATCAACCGTTTGCCCGATGGCGCCATAGTGGTGAACTCTGCACGCGGGGCCGTCGTCGATGAAGACGCACTCATCGACGCATTGAAATCCGGAAAACTTGCCGCAGCGGGTCTGGACGTCTACAAGAACGAACCCGCCATCAGGCCGGATTTCGCCGAACTCGACAACATATTCCTGCTGCCCCACGTCGGAAGCGCCACTCGGGAGACGCGGGACGCCATGGGATTTCGGGCGCTGGACAACCTCGACGCGATCTTTGCCGGCAAGGAGCCCAAGGACCGTGTCGCCTAGCCCGCACCCACGATTGGCAGGAGTTGGTCAAGCGTCGTGATCTCCGCTTCGGGGTCCGTGGTCAGGCGCTCCCTGCCCTGCCCAAAACGATTGACCCAGGCGACGTGAAATCCAAAGGTTGCGGCACCGACGGCGTCCCATGCGTTCGAGGACTGAAAGCTGATTTGTTCAGCGGTTACACCGAGCCTGTCTACTGCCAGTTGATACACGCGAGGGTCGGGTTTGTAGATTCCGACTTCCTCCACCGACAGATTGGCATCCAGTAGCTCGCTGATGCCGGCGCTGCGCACCGCCGATTCCAGCATCGCGGGGGAACCGTTGGAGAGAATCGCTGTTTTGAGGCCGGCCTGCTTCAGCCGCATCAACGTATCCCCGACTTCCGGATAGGCATCCAGTTCCATGTAGGCGGACATCAGGTCGTCCTTCAGCGCCGCGTCGTCGATACCGTGCGCTTCCAGTGCAAAATCCAGCGCGTCCCCGGTGAGCTGCCAGAAGTCAACGTGCCTCCGCATCAGGCTGCGCAGCCAGGTGTACTGCAGTTGTTTCGTGCGCCACAAATTGGATACGGCATCCGCCTGCTCTCCGATACGGGTTTCGTGCCGACCCACGGCGGAGTGCACATCGAACAGCGTTCCATACGCGTCGAAAACGCAGGCCTCGATCCCGGAAAATTTTACAGCGCCCATTTCTTGATACCCGTTCAATTGCTCCGTGAAGATACCGGAGTTGCAGTACGGGAGTAAAGCAGGGTTAACCGGCGTTTACAATGGCGGGATCGAGTAGGTGCCCGCAACGTGCGCAATCATGTCTTCCTCTCCCTCGGAAAACATGTCGACCTCTCCAACGGCAAGACGCTTGCCCACCTTGATCAATCGCGCGTGTGCGATAACGTCCCTGGGACTCGGCCTGCGTAAAAAGTTGATACTGAGGTTGGTGGTCACGGCGAGTTCCACCCGGCCTATTTTACCAAGGACCGCCGCGTACATCACAAAATCCGCCAGCGTCATCATTACGGGACCGGATACCGTGCCGCCGGGGCGCAGAAATTCATCGCGATACGGCGCACGCCCCGTGGCAACACCATCACCAATGTGCTCTATCGTGATCCCGAGGTACCCCACCAGCGGCACCTGGTCTCGGGCGATGATGTCGAATTCCTGTGGCGTGATTTTATTCATGGCAGCGGTTAATATGATGTGCATGAAGACAATTGAGTGGTTCTTTGATTTTGTCTCGCCTTACTCTTATTTACAATGCGAAAGACTTGGGGAGCTGCCGGAATCCGTATCCGTCCGGTACCGGCCCGTCCTGCTGGGCGCATTGCTCAACCACTGGGAACACAAGGGGCCGGCAGAGATCCCTGAAAAAAGAAAATTTGCCTATCGCTCGCTGGTCTGGAGCGCACGGAAGCGGGGTATTCCGTTCAGATTTCCACCAGCCCACCCTTTCAATCCGCTGCCCCTGCTGCGTCTGTCGATCGCGCTGGACAATCGGGCCGATGCGGTGCGCGAAATGTTCCGCTTCGTTTGGCGTGACGGCAAACTGCCCCAGGATGCCGGTGACTGGTCGACGCTGATCCAAAGTCTCGATGTTCCGAACGCCGACGAACTCACCCAGTCGGATCGAGTAAAACAGGGCCTGCGTGGGAATACGGAACATGCTATCAAATGCGGCGTGTTCGGCGTGCCGACCACCCTGGTCGACGGCGAGTTGTTCTGGGGTGTAGATTTTTACGAGTTCCTGCTGGAGTACCTGGAGAACCCGGGCGTGCTGAATGACGACGAAATGCGGCGAGTGAGCGAGCTGCCGGCGGCGGCGCAAAGAAAATAAATGCGGGTAATCCACCCGGTAGCAACCCTGACATCATTCGTAGGCGCGGCGCCCTCGCCGCGATCAATCGGCCCGAGGCGGGCCTCCTACAAGCATGCCCGATGTCGCACCATGATTTCGTAGGAGCGGCGCCCTCGCCGCGATGCAAAGTCGTAAGCAACGGGCTTTTCGCGCGGCTTAAAAATTCTCGACTTCCAGCGCCATCGCCTCATCCGATCCCTCGACGATGGCATGCCTGAGCGCGCTCGAACAGGGCAGTACGTGGGCCGCATAGTAGCTGGCGGTTTTGATTTTGGCGTCGTAAAAACCCGCATCACCTTCCCCTGAATCGAGTTTCGACCGGGCGGCAATGGCACTCCGGGCCATCAACCAGCCGCCGGTTACGATTCCCCATAATTCCAGGTAGTAACCGCTGGCCGCGGCGGGCAATTGCGGTTCGTCCATGGCCACTTCGAGCAACCACGTCGTCGCCCTCTCCAGGTCATCGACGGCCGGACCATATGATTTTTCGAATTCCGGGATCTTCGACGCGGCGGATTCGATTTCCCGCATCCTGGACACCGCATCCCCGGCGGCAGCGCCGCCGTCGCGAATGAGCTTCCTGCCGACGAGATCTCCGGCCTGGATCCCGGTGGTTCCCTCGTAGATTGTCGTAACGCGGGCATCGCGAAGGTGCTGCGCCGCTCCGGTTTCTTCGATGAATCCCATGCCTCCGTGCACCTGCACGCCGATATAGGCCACCGAGTTGCCGGTCTCCGTGCACCAGCCCTTTACGACGGGAGTCAACAAATCCAGGAAGTGCTGCTGCCGTTCCCGCTCGGCCTGGTCGGCATTGCGGACCGAATGGTCGAATGCCGCGGACCATGAATAGACCAGGGCGCGCATGGCCTCGATCTTGCACTTCATGGTCATCAGCATCCGGCGAACGTCGGGGTGGTGGATGATGGACACACGGTCGCCGCTCTTTACACCAACCGGCCGGCCCTGTACGCGGTCTTTTGCGAAGCTGAGTGCCTGCTGGTAGGCGCGGTCTGCGATGGCCAGACCCTCAACCCCCACCGCGTGCCGTGCCAGATTCATCATAATGAACATATACACCAAGCCCTGGTTTTCCTCGCCCACCAGGTAACCGGTGGCGCCACCGCTGTCACCGTAAGCCAGCACACACGTCGGACTGCCGTGTATGCCGAGCTTGTGCTCTATGGACACGCAGTGCACGTCGTTGCGCTCGCCAATCGAACCGTCGGGATTCACGTTGAACTTGGGCACGAGGAATAGCGATATACCCTTCACGCCCTCGGGTGCATCGGGCGTTCTCGCCAACACCATGTGAACGATGTTGATGTAGATCTTTTGGCCGTACAACCGGTAGTGATCGCCCTCCGGTTCGGCGCGCGTACGCACCGCGCTGAGATCGGAACCGGCCTGCGGCTCGGTAAGGTTCATAGTGCCTGTCCACTCGCCGGAAACCATTTTGTCTAGATACAGCCGCTTGAGCTCGTCCGATCCATGCCTCGACAGTGCTTCGACCGCGCCCTGGGTCAGCATCGGGCACAATCCGAACGACATATTCGACGCGGCTACCATTTCCTGAACCGCGGTGCCTACCAGGTAAGGCAGGTTCTGCCCGCCGTGCTCTTCGTCGAAGGTCATCGACGGCCATCCGCCCTCGACGAAGGCGTCGTACGCCGCCTTCCAGCCATCCGGTGTGACCACGCTGCCGTCCTCGAAGCGCGAACCCTGGGTATCACCCTGCCGGTTGAGCGGCGCCAGCACTTCCTCCGCCACGCGTGCAGCCTCTTCCAGGACCGCGGCCACCAGGTCCGTCGTTGTGTCCTCATTACCGGGCAGGGACAGCACATCCTCCAGCCCGCACAGTTCGTTTAGAACGAACTCCATGTCCTTGATGGGCGCGTTATAAGTCACGGGTGTCTACTGAACCGCTTCGGTGAGTTTGGGCACGACGTCGAAAAGGTCGCCGACGATGCCGTAGTCCGCCACCTGGAAAATCGGCGCTTCCTCGTCTTTGTTGATTGCGACGATCACCTTGCTGTCCTTCATCCCCGCGAGATGCTGTATCGCTCCCGAAATGCCCACGGCAACATACAAATCCGGTGCGACCACCTTGCCGGTTTGACCTACCTGGTAGTCGTTCGGAACGTATCCTGCGTCTACCGCGGCGCGCGACGCACCGACCGCCGCGTTGAGTTTGTCGGCCAGCGCCTCGATGATCTGAAAATTTTCGGCACTCCCCATTCCCCTGCCACCGGACACGACAACCCGTGCACTGGTCAATTCCGGCCGGGTGGACTGGGTCAGTTCCTGGCCCACGAAACTCGAAAGTTCATTGCTGTCGGCGTGCGCGTCTATACCGACCACCTCCGCGCTACCGCCTTCCGCAGCCGCCGCTTCGAAAGTGGTGGGCCGGATCGAGACAACCTTGATGGCGTCGGTCGACTGCACGGTGGCGACGGCGTTGCCGGCGTAGATGGGCCGCAAGAAAGTGTCCGCAGACTGGATGTCCGTGATGTCCGATATGGCCGCCACGTCGAGCAAGGCCGCCGCCCTGGGCAGGACGTTTTTGCCCTGGCTGGTCGCCGCCGCCAGAATGTGCGTGTAGTCCGACGCGATGGATACGATCAATCCCGCAAGGCTCTCTGCGAGCTGGTGCTCGTAGATTTCGTGCTCGCAGGTCAGCACCTTTGTTACGCCCGCAACCTTGGATACCGAGTCGACCACACCGCCGCAATTCTTTCCCGCCACCAGCACCGAAACTTCGGGGTCGATCTCGAGTGCGGCCGTCACCGCATTCAGTGTAGACTCCTGCACTGTCTGATTGTCGTGTTCCGCAATTATCAAGACCGCCATTTAGATCACCTTTGCTTCATTTCTGAGTTTGTCGATCAGCTCTTCCACGCTGCCCACCTTGA
>CAMYOI010000173.1:0-3593 GCA_947259955.1 uncultured Gammaproteobacteria bacterium | reverse complement strand
TTCGGCAGCTTGACGAAGCGTGGCTCGTTCAGCCGCAGGTCGGTGGTCACCACGGAAGGCATGGACAGGGAGACCGTTTCGAGGCCGCCGTCGACCTCCCGCGTCAGCTTGAGTCGATCTCCTTCGAATTCGAGATTTGACGCGAATGTCCCCTGGGACCAGCCCAGCAATGCCGCGAGCATCTGACCGGTCTGGTTGTTGTCGCCGTCGATGGCCTGCTTTCCCGTTATGACGAGCTGAGGCGACTCCTTCTCGACCAGGTGTTTCAATATCTTGGCCACGGCCAGCGGCTCGATATCCTGATCCGTCTCCACCAGGATTCCTCTGTCCGTTCCCATGGCCAGAGCCGTACGGATCGTTTCCTGACATTGTCTTAGGCCGATTGACACGATTACGATTTCCTCGGCGACGCCGGCCTCCTGAAGCCTGATGGCTTCTTCGACCGCTATTTCGTCGAAGGGGTTCATCGACATCTTTACGTTGGCGGTTTCCACGCCGCTTTGATCGCTCTTGACTCGCACTTTGACGTTGTAGTCGACAACGCGCTTGACCGGTACCAATATTTTCATTTGTTCGAAACCTTGTTCATCATGTTGACCTTTTACGCCCCCTTGTACGGACTCGTTGACCGTTCCGGATTACCGCGATGCGCGGGGCGAGGTAATTTACCCGCAGATGCCCGGAACTGCAATGGATTCCTGATGGCGGGAACCCGTTTTTCAACTATGGGATCAGATGATTCCGGAGGCTTTCGCGGCCTCGATATTCTCGGCGGCGTAGCCGAGCTCGGTCAGTATCTCCCCGGTGTGCTGGCCGTGTTCCGGGGGTTCGCGATTCACCGCGAACTCGAAGTCGCTGATCTTGAGCGGAAAACCGTATTCCAGATACCCCTTTCTATCGATCACCATCCGCCGCGCCCGAAACTGTTCATGGCGGACCACCTGATCCTGGGCGATGACGGGTGACAGACAGCAATCGACGTCCCTGAAGCGGTCGACCCAGTATTGCTGGGGCTGGCTGTTGAACAGTGTTGCAAGTTCCTCTCGTATTGCTTCGAGCGTCAGTTCGTCCTCTGACTGCTTGTCGATCCAGTCCGCTCGATCGACGGTCTCACAAAACGCCTGCCAAAACTTTTTCTCCAGCGCGCCCAGCGCCATGTGCTTGCCGTCCCGCGTCCGGTAAATCGAATACCATGGCAGGCCGCCGGACAGGAAGCTCCGGCCCCTGCCGGTCGCACACCCGGTCTCGTTGAAATCCATCATCGGCATGATGCTGTGGGCCAGGGTGCAATCCGCCATGGCCACGTCGACGTAACGGCCCCGACCGCTGCGCTGGACATCGACCAGCGCCGCCAATATTCCCATCGCCGATCCCAGGGTCCCGCCGATCATGTCGGCGATCTGGAAGTTCGGGACAACCGGGTCGCCACCGGCTTCGCCGGTCTGATCGGTGACTCCGATTTCCGAGCAGTAGTTGAGGTCATGACCTGCTTTGAGGCGGTAGGGACCGTCCTGTCCATACCCGGACAGGGAGCAATAGACGATAGCGGGGTTGATTCCGCTGACCGTCTCGTAGTCGATTCCCAGGCGTTGAACAACGCCGGGTCGAAATCCCTCGAAAAGCACGTCGGCGGTTTCGAGAAGTCGAAAAAAGATGGCCCTGCCCTGCTCGTGTTTCAGGTCGATTCGCATGGACCTTTTGTTGCGATTGACGAGCCTGAAATAGCCCCGCATCGATCGCGCATAGTCGCCCTGGCCGGTGTCTTCGACTTTGATCACATCCGCGCCCATGTCCGCCAGATGCTGAGTGCACAGGGCACCGGGCAGCAGCCGGGTCAGGTCCAGGACGCGCAGGCCGTAAAGAGGGGGTTTACGCACGGCAATGGAATCCGTCGCCATCAAAGGCCGCCGTTTCTAGAATTTGAGTTCATCGAGGTCCTTGAACAGTTCGAGGGCTTCCGGATTGGCCAGCGCCTCCTTGTTTTGCACGGATTCGCCGTGAACAACACTGCGCACGGCAAGCTCGACGATCTTGCCGCTCTTGGTCCTCGGTATATCGGCAACCTGGATGATCTTCGCGGGGACGTGCCGGATGGACGCGTTCTCCCGGATCCGTTTCCTGATCCGGGCAATCAGTTCATCGTCCAGTACCACGTTGTCCCGCAGCCTGACGAACAGTACTACTCGCACGTCGTTGTCCCAGCGTTGCCCGATGACGATACTTTCCACCACTTCGTCCACCTGTTCCGCCTGCCGGTAGATTTCCGCCGTACCGATGCGCACGCCGCCCGGATTGAGCACCGCGTCGGACCTGCCGTAGATGATCATTCCGCCGTGCTCCGTCGCCGAGACGTAGTCGCCGTGACACCAGACGTCGGGAACTTTCTCGAGATAGGCACTGTTGTATTTCGCCCCGTCCGGATCGTTCCAGAATCCAATCGGCATCGACGGGAAGGAATTGATGCACGCGAGCTCTCCTTTCCGCCCGGTTTCCACCTCGGCGCCATCGTCATCGAGCACACGAACGTCCATGCCGAGGGCAAGGCACTGCACCTCGCCCGGCCAGACCGGCAGCGTCGGGTTGCCGCCCACGAAGCAGGAAATAATATCCGTGCCACCGGCGATCGAGGACAGGCAAAGATCGGATTTTACGTTCTCGTAGACGTAGTCGAAGCTCTCCGGCGCCAGCGGCGAACCGGTGGACAGAATGGTCCGCAGTGACGACAACTCATGCGTGACCCTGGGCTTGGCTCCCGACTTGCCCAACGCGTCGACGAACTTGGCCGAAGTACCGAATATGTCGATGTTCTCGTCGTCAATGTAGTCGAATAACACGTTACCATCCGGATAAAATGGCGACCCGTCATACAACATGACAGTCGCCTCCGAGGCCAGCCCCGATACCAGCCAGTTCCACATCATCCAGCCGCAGGTGGTGAAGTAAAACAGCCGGCCCCCCGGTTTCACATCCACGTGCAGCCGGTGCTCTTTGAGATGCTGCAGCAGCGTACCGCCCACGCCGTGTAAGATACACTTGGGCGCACCGGTGGTGCCCGACGAAAACATAATATACAGCGGACTGTTGAACGGGACCTGTTCGAATTCGATATCGCCGGCATTGAATGGCTGTACGAAATCATCGAGCAATACGGCGTTTTCTATCCCGTCGAGATCTGGATCCCGCGTGGTGTAGGGAACCACGACAACGGCAGCTACGTCTTCAAGCTGTTCCCGCACCCGGGCCAGTTTCTCCCTCGAGTCATGACGCTTGCCGTTGTAAAAATAGCCGTCGGCGCCGATCAGAACCTTAGGCCGAATCTGGCCGAAACGATCCAGCACCCCCTGGACGCCGAAATCCGGTGAACACGACGACCACACCGCCCCGATCGATGCCGCGGCCAGCATGCCGATCACGGCTTCCGGCATATTCGGAATGAAAGCGGCGACCCGGTCTCCGCTTCCGACCCCCGCGGCACGCATCGCCGCCGACAGACGAGACACGTTCCGGTACAGCTCGTTCCAGCTCAGTGACCGCTGAACCCGGTCCTCTCCCCTGAAAATGATCGCGGGCGTATCGTCCCGGCGGCGCAGCAG
>CAMYOI010000172.1 GCA_947259955.1 uncultured Gammaproteobacteria bacterium | reverse complement strand
CTGCTGGAGAGCCGGGACGGAGAACGCACGGCGGCACTCGAGAGCGGCCAACCCTATTTCCGATCGGCGGGCGTCGAACACAATGTGGTCAACAGCAGCGGCCATGAATTCGTCTTTATCGAGGTGGAGATCAAGGACGCGAATTGATGAGTAACGGCATCCCCGTTCTTGTCGTGTTTCACCGCGCTCCGCCGCGATGAATCGGCGCGAGGCGCGCCTCCTACGAAAGATGTAGACGCCGTGTCGGGTTTTGTAGGAGCGGCGCTTGTCTTGCGGCATCGCTCGGGATCCGGGTGAGAAATACGGGCTAGGACCAGCGCGGCGTTCCCGGCTTCATGTTTTCGCGCGGCAGTCGGACCGGCAGCATATCCCGAATACGGGCGTCCAGTTCGTCGTTGATGTGAGCGGGAAAATGAGTCGTCATGATTTCACGCAAGCGGGTCTGGGCGCGCTCCAGCGCAATCTGCGATCCGGATTCCACCCATTCCTTGGGGCTGTTACGGTCACCGATTTCCGGATATACGTAATCCTTTTGCATCAGGCTCATGGTCTGATCATGGCCCAGAAAATGGTTGGGGCCGCCTACACAGACATCCCGGATCGCGTCCACCGACAGCGACTCATCCGTGACTTCGATCCCTCGAATGGTCCGGTTGATGGCACCGAGCATGTCGTTGTCCAGCACGTAGCTTTCCAGGCTGCAGCCGAGCAAACTAGCCTGCATTCCCGCGGATTCGTAGACCAGGTTGGCGCCGCTGTGGCCTGCCAGGACATTGGTGTAGGCTTTTTCGTAGCCTGATTGCACATCCGGCATTTTGGAATCGGCCATTCCGGCTGCAATACCCGTTGGCAGATCGTAATACCTTCCCATCTGACCGCAGGCCGCCATCAGCACGGCCTGTTCCCCGCTGCCGCCACTCATGGCGCCGGTTCGAAGGTCCGAAACAAAGGGCCAGGTACCGAATATTGCCGGGTGTTTCGGCACGATAGCATTTACATAGACAAAGCCTGCCAGGACCTCGGCGACTTCCTGCACCACCGCTCCGGCGAGTGACGCCGGGCTGGTTGCACCGGCCTGTCCGGCTGCCAACAACAGGATCGGCATGCCCGCTCTGACGCCTGCTTCCAGCGTTGCACAGGCGTCCTCGGCAAATCGCATAGGCGGTACGACAAAGCAGCTCGACATGCTGACGAAAGGCCGCTGCCGCCATTTGGCCTCGCTTCCCGCAATCTGATGCAGCATGGGCATGGTATCGGTAAGGTGTTCCGGCAGCACGAAGCTGGTTCCCACGTGCTTGCTGGTGCCGCTGACGCTGGCGTAGCACGTGTTGATATCCATCTCGCGCGGGTCGGTAAGGTCGCGTGCTACGATCGAGCGCTGATAGAAGTGGATGTGGTCGAGCGCGTCGACAAGGCGCGCGATATCGTACAGATCCGCAAGCGTGGATTCCCGGTACACCCGGGTGTCGCTGTCCACCATATGGACGGCCGCACCCGCGGTACCGAAATAAACCTTGTAGCCGCTGAGTTCCATGTCGTGTCTGGGGTCCTGCCCGAACAGGGTGATGTCATGCGCCGCGTTGGCGATGGTGTCTTCGATGAGCGATCGCGGCAGGAGCACCCTGCCATGCTCATCGACACGGCCACCGGCGCCGGTGAGGATGTCGACACAGCTTGGGATGGCCTGGCTCAGCCCGATGGTCTCGAGCACATCCAGCACGGCATTGTGTATGCGATCGATATCGGAGTTTGTCAGAGGCTTGTAGCGTCCGCCCTCCAGTCCGGGTTTGACGGGCCGATCGTCCTGGGGGATGGGGGCCGCGCGAAGAGCGCGGCGGGCCACCCTGCCGCCCCTACGTCCTTTTGTTTCTGCCATGTTTGCTTCTCTCTTTGGCACCTGACCGCAGGCGGGATTAGTTGTGAATGCCTGAAACGGCCGATTAAGGCTGGATTTCGGCGGCATTCTCCGTTGTCTTTCCTGACCGGTCAAGCCTTGTCGATTCGACTGAATATTGCATCATCTTCCGGGTCTGGCTAGATTTCACAAACCGGATTCGCTTGCCCGCCAGCCCGCATTTCTCACCGGTCAGCTTTGACTTCGTGCAAAGGACTTACCATGCTAGATTATTTGGTTTTTACTGAAACACAGTCCATATCGGCAACGCCTATCCCGGCGCTGGCTGGTCCAGGTTCCGATGAAAGCCGGGCTTCATCGGGACCTGTTCTGTACCATCGCTCGGGATCCTAGTGAGAAATGATGACTGGAGCACAGATGGAATCCGTCAGGTTCTCGGTCACCAGCCAATGTGACGGCCGGATGGATGAGGTGCGTGAGCTGTTCAGAGAGTACGAGGCGTTCCTGGGAATAGACCTGTGCTTCCGGGATTTCGAGGAAGAACTGGCGGACCTGCCGGGTAAGTATGCACCGCCCGGCGGCGCGTTATTGCTGGGGCGGGTCGAAGACCGCATCGCGGGATGTGTTGCCCTGCGGAAGTTTGGGGAACGCGTGTGTGAAATGAAGCGCTTGTACGTTCGGCCAAAGTTCCGTGGGATAGGACTGGGACGACATCTTGCGGAGCGTATCGTGGAGGAAGCCGGGAGCCTGGGATACGAGCGAATGAAGCTGGACACCTTCGAGTTTCTGGACGGCGCAATTCACATCTACGAGGATCTGGGCTTCCGTAAAACCGGGTCTTATTACAACAATCCCCATGAAAAGGTGCAGTACTGGGAGCTGGACCTGGGCACGTCAGTTGAATAGCAGCGGCTCACACTACTCGCTCATTGCCGCCGTCGACGGGTATTTGAGCTCCCGTGGTTTTAGCGAACAGAGGTCCGGCCATTTCACAGACCATTTCTGCGACGTCGTTTGACCCGACTTCCGTTCTGAGCATGTTGTTCTTCTTGTATTCGTCCACGCTGAGCCCGTAGCTGGCGGCGCGAGAGGCCAGGACCTCATCGGTCCAGATACCGGTATCGAACACGGCGTTGGGGTGTACGACATTTACACGGATGCCGTCCGTCGCGAGTTCGAGCGCCGCCACGCGCGCCAGCTGGTTCAGACCGGCCTTCGCCGCGGAATAGGCTGAAGCCCCCGGCCCCGGTGCCGGCACGTTTTTGGAGCCGACGACCACGATGGCGGGTTCGATGCCGTACTTCAGATACGGAATCGCCATGGTCAACAGTCTTTGGTGGCTCGACAGGTTGAGTTCCATGCTTCGGTTCCAGGTAGTGTCCGTTGCTGATGACGATATCGAGGCCACCGAAGGCGCAAATCCCCGATCGGACGCTTTCCCCGAGCGCCTCTGTGTTGCATACGTCGCAGGTCAAACCCAGGACCTCGGGCCGGCCAAATAAATCCACGATGTCGCCGTTGAGGTCCAGCGCGATGACGGCGGCACCCCGAAACAGCAGAGAGTTCACGCAAGCCTTGCCGATACCCGAAGCGGCACCGGTAACGAGCGCGACGCGGCCTGATAGTGGAGATTTTACGCCGCCTTTTCTGAGTTTTGCTTGTTCCAGGTCCCAGTACTCAACTTCGAAAATGTGCTCGGCATCGAGGACGGACCAGCCGCCAAGAGATTCCGCCCACTGTATACACCGGATCGTGTGCCTGCTGATATCCGCAACGATTTCCGCTTCCCTGACAGTGGCGCCAAACGCCAGCACCCCGGTATCGGGCCACACCGCCCATCTCGGAGCCGGGTCAAGGCAGGTCAATTCACCATTGGTGTTGGCATCGAAATAGGCTTTGTACTGTGCGACATAGCGTTCCATTACTTGCTCGATTTCGGCATCGACAATCAGAGGTATACGCTTGGTGCGTATAACATGATCCGGGGTCAGAGGCCCCTGGGTTGCGACGTCCTCCATGTCGGCAAGCTGGCTGAAACCCCTCGCGATCTCGCCGTTGTCGGCCGCGCATATCATGGGCTTGCCGGCAGCTTTCGAGACGTAATTACGTAGCCTGGACAGCTGACCTGCGTCAATGGTCGACGGTGCCGTCGCACTCGCCGTATCCCATGTTCCGATGTCACGCAGGCATGTTTCGGCGGTCTCGACCAGTGAAATCATCCGCTCGTAACTGGTCTTCGCCTCGTCCGCGAATGAAAATACGCCATGGTTCATCAGTACCATGCCTTCGAGCCTGCTCCAATCGAGATGAGAAGTCATCTCCGCGACTTTCCTGGCCAGCACGAAACCCGGCATGACATACGGGATGAGCACGACGCGGTCGCCATACAGATCGCGGATTCGTTGTTCACCATCTGCGGTGTTGGATATGGTGACGACCGCGTCGGCGTGGGTGTGATCGACGTAGCGAAACCGGCGGCTTCGATGGTCGCCAGATCCCAGCCGCTACCCTTGACGTACAACACATCCTCAGGCTCGCCAAACAGATTCTCGATCGTGGTTTTTACCGAGGTGTTGCCGCCGCCGTGCAGGACAAGATCCTCGTCGCTACCAATGAGGCGCGACGTATAGACCCGCATCTGCAAGGGATCCTCTGCAAACCGGGCGGCTTCGTCATCGTTCCATCTGTTCTTCATGGTTGAATCAGTTCCTGTCCGGGATCTACATCAGACGTCATTGCGGCTGCCCCAACGTCGATTCATCGTAATAAGGCCGCGTTTAAAATTGTTGAGCAATTTCCACAAGTCGGCGGGGTGCTCACTGAAAATGTGCTCAGCACGCGCCGGAACGAGCTGCCAGTCACCCAGCGAAAGTTCGAATTCCAGCTGGCCCGGTCCCCAGCCGGCATATCCGAAAAAAATCCTCAAAGAGTCGGGATGATGCACGTTCACGAGCTTCTTCAGCCGTTCGTAATCCGCACCCCAGTTGACCTGATCGATGATGCCAATGTCGGGTGCCACCATTTCTCCTTTATGCACATACATGACTCGACCCGGTTCCACCGGCCCGCCGAAATACAGATCATGTTTTCCGGCGGTCTCCGGGTCGAGTTCTGACAGTGCGTGCGACACGGGCACATCCGATCGCCTGTTCACGATCAGTCCCATCGCCCCCTCCTCGGAATGCTGAACGAGCAGAACCACCGATCGGGAAAATCTCGGATCTCTCATTCCCGGGGATGCAACCAGAAAGAGCCCGGCCTCGGGCATTCGTATCCTCTCCTGTCCAGCATGCAGCGTGCCGGGCAGTGCCAGAAAAAAAGCAAAACATACGATTGTCAGTGAAATCGTTCGCAGGGACATTTATAGTAAGAATGGTTGCAAAGTACGATCTATGGGAAAGTATCCGATCTATGCCATTCTATCAGGTATGCTGCTGGTGCTTGCCAGTTGCGTTCCTGTGGCGGGTTCTCTGTACCGGATAGCGATGCCGATCACTCCGGAGCGTTTCGATCTGTCGATCGATGGCGAAGTCCACAGGGCGCTTCAGGTAACGGGTATAGATCACATCATGCTGGCTCTGGCGTTCGAATTTTCGCCGGGGGAACCGGACGCATTCAGATTGCGTTACGGCTCCACGATAAGGAACGGCGAACACGTTCAGCAGCGAATCGCCGGTTCCATCGAACCCCGGGGAATAAATCGCCCGCTCGATTTCGCTGACAAGGGGCAGCCCGATAGGGTCGAAAGGCGGCTGCCGGTGGTAAAGCTGGCGGACGGTCAGACGTCGCTCGACGTCGACGTCGAAATCGATACAGATGGCAATGCACAGGCGCTGCTCGGGGCCTGGGGTGAGATCCACCGCGATCCGCCGCGATTTGCACTGTCGTTCGTCAATGCTGTCGTGGTCTGGACGCTGGGGACACTACTGGTGCTCATCGGCGCCATCCAGTGGGGTCGGCAGATTGCCGCTGTGCGGGCTGACCGGATACCGGACGAGGAAACCAACCAGGAACGAATCTGGTGCACGCTCTGCCATCTATCCGCGCTCGCAGGCTACCTCCTGCCCTTCGGACACGTTCTTCTACCGCTTCTCATCTGGGGAACCAAACGCGACAAGGTTCGAGGCGTCGATGACGCGGGCAGGGAATCGCTGAATTTTCAACTGACCGTGTCGCTGTTCGGTCTGATCGGAATCATGCTCAGCGCGGTATTCATCGGCCTGGTCATGCTGTTTGCGCTGGTAGTGTTCCATGTTTCCATGACCCTTGTGGCTTGCCTGCGCGCGCAGCGCGGTGAGCGCGTGAGGTACCCCGTGAACATTCGCATTATCAGCGCCGGCTTATAACGTGGAAAACGCATCCCCCGCGGCGGCCACCGTGGCATCGAGGTCTTCCCGGCTGTGAGCCGAAGATACGAACCCGGCCTCGAATGCCGAGGGCGCCAGGTATATGCCGCGACCCAGCATGCCATGGAAAAAAGCGTTGAATTTTTTCACGTCGCAACTCATCACTTCGCTGAAGAACCTTACCTCGTCCAGCGCTGTGAAAAACAGTCCCATCATGGCGCCGACGTGTTGTGCGTATAAGTCGACGCCGTGACGATCGGCGGCCGCCTTGATGCTACGGGTCAAGTATTGCGTTTTTTCCGTTACCGACTCGAAGAACCCGGGTTCGGAGATCAGGCGCAGGGTTTCGAGTCCTGCCGCCATGGCAACCGGGTTGCCGGACAATGTTCCCGCCTGGTATACCGGGCCGTCCGGGGCCAGGTGGTCCATGATGTCGGCGCGGCCCCCGAACGCGCCAACCGGCATGCCGCCACCGATGACCTTGCCGAAGGTACTCAGATCCGGTGTGATCCCGTACAACCCCTGGGCTCCGGTCAGGCCTACCCTGAAGCCGGTCATTACCTCATCGAACAGCAACACGCTATCGTAGCGGCTGCACACCTCACGCAGCGTTTCCAGGAAGCCGGGGACCGGGGGGATGCAATTCATGTTGCCCGCGACCGGCTCGACGATAATGGCGGCGATGTCCTTGCCGATCTTATCGAATACCTGTTGGACCCGTGCAGCATTGTTGTACTCGAGCGTCACCGTGTGCTGCGCCAGATCCGCCGGCACGCCGGGCGACGTCGGAACGCCCAGAGTCAACGCCCCCGATCCCGCCTTGACCAGCAGGCTGTCCGCGTGTCCGTGGTAGCAGCCCTCGAATTTGACGATTTTGTCACGCCCGGTGAACCCCCGCGCCAGCCGTATCGCGCTCATGGTTGCTTCGGTCCCGGAGCTGACCATCCTGACCTTGTCTATGGAGGGGATCAGCTGGCAGATCTTCGAGGCGAGCTCCGTTTCGATCAGCGTCGGGGCCCCGAAGCTCAGACCATTTTCCGCAACCCGTTTGACGGTTGCAATTATCTGAGGGTGTGCGTGCCCCAGGATCATCGGACCCCAGGAGCCGACATAATCGATATATCGTCGATCTTCGACATCCCAAAAATACGCACCTTGCGCCCGCTTGATGAATACGGGTTCGCCCCCGACGCTCTTGAAGGCACGAACGGGCGAGTTAACGCCGCCGGGGATGTACCGTTTTGCAATCGAAAATGTACTATTCATCTACGCTTCCTTTGGATCATGTTTGACCTGTCGCGCGGCGATTTCCGCTGCCGCTGTATCGACGCCCGAGCGCGCGATGAGGTCGCTGATTGCCGCCGGCGCTTCTTCCCGGCAGCGGCTGCGTTCAAGCGAACGGTGCATTCGGTTCGGTCAAGTCGTTCGGGTTTTTCATTAAGGAGACGCTATAATAACCATTTTTTCGCGCTACGGAGAACGTGTACGCAGTGGAATACAAGACTTATATGTGTGTCATTTGTGGATTTATCTACGAGGAAGAAAAGGGACTGCCTGAGGAGGGTTTCGCACCGGGCACCCGCTGGGAGGATATCCCCGACACATGGGTGTGTCCGGACTGCGACGCCGGCAAGGTAGATTTCGAGATGGTCGAGATCTAGACCACCGGCAATCCGCTGCCCGTACTTCTCCGCCTACTTGCGCGCGTACTTCTGCTTGAATTTCCCGACGCGGCCTTCGGTGTCCATGATCTTCTGCTTACCGGTGTAAAAAGGGTGGCAAGCGGAGCATATCTCTACGTGCAGCTCATGATCGAGCGTTGAGCGGGTGGTAAATGTATTTCCGCACGCGCAAACGACCTTAATTTCCTGATATTTGGGATGGATCTCGGATTTCATTCGGGCGCCTCGGCCGTCGGTTCGAAAAAACGGGCCGAATGATAGGGGATTTGGGCCTGAGAAATCAAGTACGGCTGCGCCGATGCAATATGCAGGCCATACCCATTACCGTTTCATCGACTGGAAGAATTCCGCGTTGGTCTTGGTCGCACGCAGCTTGTCGAGAAGGAATTCCACCGCTTGGATGTCGTCCATCGGATGAAGCAGCTTGCGCAGCAGCCAGATTTTCTGCAGTTCCTTGGGATCGGTCAGCAGTTCTTCGCGACGGGTGCCGGTTCTGCCGATGATGATCGAGGGGTAGACGCGTTTTTCGGCGATGCGACGGTCCAGATGTATCTCCAGATTGCCGGTGCCTTTGAATTCCTCGTATATAACATCATCCATTTTCGAGCCGGTATCGATCAGCGCCGTGGCCAGGATGGTCAGGCTGCCGCCCTCTTCAATGTTGCGAGCCGCGCCAAAAAACCGTTTTGGTTTTTGCAGTGCGTTGGCATCCACGCCGCCGGTCAGTACTTTCCCCGACGCCGGCTGGACGGTGTTGTAGGCCCGTGCCAGACGGGTGATGGAATCCAGCAGGATAATGACGTCCTTCTTGTGCTCGACCAGACGCTTCGCTTTCTCAATCACCATCTCCGCCACTTGCACGTGGCGCGCGGCCGGTTCGTCGAAAGTCGAAGAAATGACCTCACCACGAACCGATCGCTGCATTTCGGTGACTTCCTCCGGCCGCTCGTCTATCAGCAGGACCATCAGCACGCAATCGGGGTGGTTGGCGGTTATCGAGTGAGCGATCTGCTGAAGCATCACGGTTTTGCCGCTTTTCGGTGAAGATACGAGCAGCCCGCGCTGTCCCTTGCCTACCGGTGCAACCAGATCGATGACTCTTGCCGTGATGTCCTCGGTGGCACCGTTTCCCTGTTCGAGACGAATGCGTTCGTCCGGATGCAGGGGTGTCAGGTTTTCGAACAAAATCTTGTTCTTGGCCTCTTCCGGTGTCTGGAAATTAATGGTCTCTACCTTGAGCAGGGCAAAATAACGCTCCGATTCCTTCGGCGGCCGGATGAGGCCGGAAATAGTATCGCCGGTACGCAGGCTGAACCTGCGAATCTGGCTTGGAGACACGTAAATATCGTCGGGCCCGGCCAGATAGGAACTGTCGGCGGAGCGCAGGAACCCGAATCCATCCTGCAGAATCTCGACGACTCCCTCCCCCACGATATCTTCGCCCTTTCGAGCCTGGGCTTTCAAAATCGCGAAAATCTGGTCTTGTTTTCGCATCCGACCGACACCATCTAACTTCATGGCACTGGCCATTTCAGCGAGTTCTGTTGGAGGTTTCTTCTTGAGTTCAGCTAGGGATAGGGACATAGGATTGTGGGGACATAGGATGAGATTCGGGGGACGCCGTGGAGCGTCGGAAAAGTTACCGGACCAGAAAGCTAGAGGACCAGAAAAGGCAACTGAATAAAAAGCCAAGGGCTAAATTACTGGGCCAAGGAGATTAATGGACCAAAAAATTAGATTGAAAGTTGGTTTTGGGGAGAGTTAGTAACTATTAATAGTAAGATAGCACGTGCTGGACACGAGGTCCAGCACCCGATATTCACAGGATTTGTGGCACGGTTGCCTGAATTGGACTACCCATATTGAGCTATAAGTTACCGTCGATAAACGCCGTAAGCTGGGACTTCGAAACTGCCCCGACTTTTGTAGCTTCCACGTTGCCTCCCTTGAACAGCATCAGGGTGGGAATGCCCCGTATTCCGTATTTGGGCGGGGTGTTGGGGTTATCATCGATGTTCAATTTGGCTACGGTGAGCTTATCGGAGTATTCTGAAGCCACTTCTTCTAGGACAGGTGCAATCATTTTGCAGGGGCCACACCATTCCGCCCAGTAATCCACCAAAACAGCGTGATCGCTCTGCAATACCTCCTTTTCAAAACTGTCATCGGTGACGTGTACTATCTGCGACATATATTGTATTCGACCTCTTCTGCTGATGGGTAAGGTATGGATTCTAGCCCTCCCGGATGCGTATTCCAATCGATTTTTCAGGACACGCGAATTCCCGTGCATCTTGATTATTTAAGGCTTGTTTAATGACCGAACACCATCTTTCTGATCAACAATTTACCGATTATGATTTGCCTGCCGAACTGCAACAAGGCATCGAACAGGCCGCATTCCGTTATCTGACCCCAATCCAGGCAAGCGTCCTGCCACAACTCCTCGCGGGGCATGATGTGGCGGGCCAGGCCCAGACTGGTACAGGGAAAACAGCCGCCTTTCTTATAGCCATGTTCACACGGTTGAAAAATGGTCGTAAAAAAGAAGGAGTGCATGGGCCCAGGGCTCTCATCCTCGCACCAACCCGTGAACTCGCCATACAGATACACAAGGATGCACAAATGCTCGGCGGTGCGCTGCCATACAGGCTGACGCTCGCCTATGGCGGTACGGGGTATGAGTCACAGCGCCGTGAACTGGAGCAGGGTGCCGACGTTCTGATTGGAACCCCGGGAAGAATCATCGACTACTACAAGCAGCGCATCTTTTCGCTGGATGCAATCGAGGTCATGATACTAGATGAGGCTGACAGGATGTTCGACCTTGGCTTTATAAAAGACATACGATTCCTGCTTAGGCGCATGCCGCCCCCGGAAGAACGATTGAACATGTTGTTTTCGGCAACGTTGTCATTGCGGGTCAATGAGCTTGCATACGAGCACATGAACAATCCGCAAACCATCAAGATCGAATCGAGCTCGATGACCGTCGACAGCGTGGAAGAGCAGGTCTATTTTCCTGCCAACGAAGAAAAGATTCCATTGCTTATAGCGCTTCTCAAGGAAATAGACCCGATCCGTACGCTGCTCTTCGTCAACACCAAGCACACCGCAGAATCCGTCGGCGCATGGCTCAGGGGAAATGGCCTTTCAACCGCCGTACTTTCCGGAGATGTTCCGCAGAAAAAGCGCGAGCGCCTGTTGCAGGAGTTTAAATCGGGCAAGATCGGCCTGCTGGTTGCAACCGACGTCGCGGCGAGGGGGTTGCATATTCCCGATGTCAGCCACGTGATCAATTTCGATCTTCCCCAGGACCCGGAAGACTATGTCCACAGGGTAGGGCGCACCGCGCGTGCGGGTGCCGGCGGGGATGCGATAAGCTTCGCGTGCGAGACCCACGCGTTTTCATTGGGTGAAATCGAGCAGTTTATCGGCCACAAAATTCCCGTTGCCACTTATGATTCATCGGAGCTGCCGGTGCCGCTGAAGCCGGACTATGCCGGCAGCGGTGAGAGACGCTCGCGTCCGAGCACGGGCAGAGACGGCAAAACCCGGAACAGGAAGGAACGAAATCCGGAAGCACGGGACAGGGCGGTCTCCGAAAGCGCCGCGCAGGCGCGGCGCATGCCGGACGTGCGGGACAAGGCGGGTTCCGAAAATACCGCGCAGGTACGCCGCGTCCCGGAAGTCAACGAGCCGGATAACGAGCCGCCAGGCAAACCGGCGCGAAGGTCCGTTCGTGCCGGTCAACGCGAAACCCCGGCAGTTGGGTGACCCATCCCTGTTGAGTCAGCATAGATGCCTGAACAGGCCGCTCGCAAGATCGCACTGATTCTGAGCGGAGGCGGCGCTCGCGCCGCGTACCAGATCGGCGTGCTCAAGGCCATCGCCGAAATCATACCGAAGTCCGCGGGCAGTCCCTTTCCAATCCTGTGCGGCACTTCCGCCGGTTCGATCAACGCCGCCGCGCTTGCAGCGACTGCGCCAGATTTTGAGGAGGGTGTCGCCCGCCTCGTAGAGGTTTGGGCGAATTTCGAAGTCGACCAGGTATTCAATGCTGATATCTGGAGCGCGATGTCGCGGGGCGGCCGGGTTGTCCTGGCCATGCTGACCGCCGGTCTGGGTAATACCGGTCCCCGTTCGCTGCTCGACAACACACCATTGCGCGAGCTGTTAACGGAGACGATTCCGTTTGCACGCATTGGCGAAGCGGTGGACAACGGTGATCTTAGAGCACTGTGCGTAACCGCCAGCAGCTATAGCAGCGGTCGCTCGGTGTCTTACTACATAGGCGCCGCAGATCTGGAGCCCTGGTCGCGCGCCCGAAGGCTGGGCCTGCGTGCCGG